>JBJTMZ010000085.1:0-3144 GCA_046073805.1 Aquirufa sp. | reverse complement strand
ATCATCCGCAACCGTTGCCCCTACTTTTGACTCCGACAATACTTTTGGAGAAGCTGAAGCAAAATCCTTCAAACCTGTTTCCAATGCCGTACGCACTTTGTTGTTCGCTACGATCGACTCATCTTCTACTAAGTAAGACGTAGTCACCTTCAATTTCGTCGCGCCGTTGAAAGTCTTCACCTCCACACCTTTGCCACCGAAATCATCTACCAACGCTTCTTTTACCTTATCTGTCGGTACCGCTTGGTTGAACTCAACTACGTAAGAACGTCCACCTTTGAAGTCGACACCCAAGTTGAAACCTCCTTGCATAAACACCACAATCGCACCTACCGCAATCAAGATCCAAGAGAACCAGTAGGAATACTTACGCTTTCCGATAAAGTCGAAGTTCATTCCTTTAAACAAATCACGTGAGATAAATGTCTCAAACGTCATCTCCTTCTCCTTACCTGCCTTGATCGCACGTTTCGCCATCCAATCAACCAACAAGTGTGAAATGTAAACAGCTGTAAATACCGACGTCACCAAACCGATACACAAGGTTACCCCGAATCCTTTTACTGAACCCGAACCGAAAATGATCAAAATCACACCAATCAAAATCGTCGTAATGTTACCATCCAAAATCGCACTTAATGCCTTCTCATAACCTACGTTGATCGCGTCCAACAAACCTTTGCCGGCATGTAATTCCTCACGAATACGCTCGTTAATCAATACGTTGGCATCCACCGCCATACCCAAGGTCAACACGATACCCGCGATACCTGGCAATGTCAAGGCAGCTTGGATTTGAACCAACACACCCGCGATAAAGAATACGTTGAAGAACAAGGCCAAATTAGCCATCCAACCTGGTGAGCCATAATAACCTACCATGAACACAATCACCAACAACAAGCCTAACAACATCGACATATAGCCTTGGTTGATCGCCTCCGCTCCTAATGACGGACCTACGAAAGCATCTTCCACGATACGTGTTGGCGCTGGCAATTTACCCGCCTTCAATACGTTCGCTAAGTCTTTCGCCTCTTCTACGGTGAAGCTTCCTGAGATCGAAGAACGACCACCTGGAATCTCTCCGTTGATTACCGGTGCAGAGTACACATATCCATCCAATACAATCGCAATGCGGCGACCGATGTTCGCGCCTGTCAAGTTCTTCCAGATACGAGCGCCTGTTCCGTTCATTGACATGGTTACTTCCGCACGACCTGTTTGGTCAAAATCTTGAGCCGCATCCGTGATCACATCACCCTCTAATGGAGCTTTTTGACCCTCTGCTTGCTTCAATGCTTCTAATGCTAAAATCTCATCCCCGTTTGTTGCAGGTACGCCTTTCGCCGCCCAAGCAAACTTCAAATTAGCTGGGAAAAATCCCTTCACATCCGAACGACGGAACAAAGCGTTCACGCGCGCTGTATCTTTGACATACACACCAACGCCATTGCCCATTTGAATGAACAATTTCGTCAAAGCCGTACCGGAAGTGTCAGCCTTCGCCTTTCCTGCTGAATCTTTCGCTGGAGCAGCTAATTGAGATGCCAATGCATTCGCAGCCGTATCTTTCGCCGCTGGAGCAGCTGCTGGAGAGGCAACTTTTGGAGCTTTCGCCTCACGATCCAACAAAGCACCTAAGGCATTTAAACCTGCACCGTACTCATTCAATTCATAACACTCAACGAATTCTAATTTCGCTGCACCCGATAATAATTTACGCGCACGCTCTGGGTTCTCCACACCAGGTAACTCCACTTGGATACGGTTTGAACCTGGCAAACGCTGAATGTTTGGATTCGCAACCCCAAACTTGTCAATACGTGCTTGGATAATCTTATAAACACGATCTACTGCGCCGTCGATCTCCGCATCAATCACACGCTTCACTTGCGCATCCGAAGAAGTAGATGAAATCTTTCCACGGTTCACCGAGTTAGAGAAGATAGATGCCAACGATTGTTTTGGAGCAATACGAGCGAAAGCCTCATAAAACAATTCATTGAACGAAGACGTCGAAGTCGCTTGCGCAGCACTTGCTTCCGCTAAAGCCTTCTCGAAGTTTGGATCGTTCGACTGACCTGATAGTGCACGCAAAATCTCTACTGGAGATACCTCCAATACCGCGTGTAAACCACCTTCCAAGTCAAGACCCTTTTGCAAGGCATATTGAGTTACTTCTTGTAACGTATAACCGATGTAAACCGGTTGCTTCCAAAGCGAATCGATAAAATGTAAACGCTTTGCTGGATCTACTTTCCCATCCGCCAAAGTCGCATACTTAATCGCTTGTTCTTTAATTTGATTTGACTTCCACGTAAACGATAGGAAGAAAATACATAAGGCTGAAATAATTGTTGACAGCCAAATAATGGCACTTTTGTAACGCATAACTTTAAGTTAAATTGAAAATAATAAATTGTAAATATTCTATTGGACCTTGGTCGTTAGACTTTAGACGTTGGACCTTAGACGATAGACGTTGGATAATAGACTTCTGACCACTGACTACTGCCTACTGACCCCTGTTCTTTCATGGCGCCAACGTGGCGATGAATTGCGTCAAGAGAATTCGCATGAATTGCGTCCGATGAATAACGGTCGGCAATTTGATGGACACATTGGAAACCTTCGCAATGATTACTTGAAGGCTTGGGAAGACAAAATCCTGTGGAAAATCGAGCTGGGTGCTGGAGCTTGTTTGGTAAACATGCTGCTCCGCAACTTGAATGGTCTTTTGTTGTTTCTCCGTTTTGACATGCGCAGTATCGGCCTTCACCAAGGATATTGGCTTTGCCACGAGCCAAAAAAGCACGGGCATAAACAACAATAAGTGGAAAATATTGACCTTCTTTTGCATGATAGGCAGCAAAAATAGGATAATTTTCTTAGAAATCAATTCCGAATAGAATTTTCGTAAATTTGTCCTTCCAAAAAAAACGCATGTTCAATTATTTAGAACCGTCTTACATCCAAGCGTTCATCCAAGCTGCCCTTCAGGAAGACATCGGCGATGGTGACCACACCTCCCTTTCCACGGTGCCGGCGGATGCGAAAGGAACGGCTCAATTGCTCGTGAAAGACCGAGGCGTATTGGCAGGCGTTGAATTAGCCCAAGCCATTTTCAAGGAAGTTGACCCC
>JBJTMZ010000084.1:0-12698 GCA_046073805.1 Aquirufa sp. | reverse complement strand
CGGTTCCTCCATTAGCCACGGCAATGTTGCCGGTCAATTTGGATGCTTGTAGCGAGGCGATTTTAGCATCGGTCACATTTCCATCTAAAATCTTTGCGGTGGTGATTGAACTATCTGCGATGGCGCTTGATCGAATCGCATTGGCGGCAATCCGTGGGCTAGTCGCTGTACCTGTTAAATCGCCAGCTAATTGAATACGACCCAATTGAACTGTTGTGGCATTCGGAGTAGTCTGCGCATCGATGTAGGTTTTGACTGCTCGCTGTGTAGGGTAAAGGGTATCGCTCGAAGCCACCCCGCCTAACGTGATGGCCGTGCTCCGATTGGCAATATTTTCTTTTAAAGCCAATTTGGGTACGGTAGGTGCCGTGGAAGTCCCCGATAAATCGCCTGCTAGTTGGATTTTTCCTTGGATTAGGGTAGTTGCCTCTGGTGTCGTTTGCGCATCGATGTAGGTCTTCACCGCTTTTTGTGTCGGATACAATTCATCACTCGGTGCTCCGGCACCTAAGTTGACCGCCGTCGATTTATTGGCCACGTTCTCCTTTAATGCTAACCCCGGAACCGTTGGCGCGGAGGCAGTCCCCGCCAAATCACCGGCCAGTTGAACTTTTCCTTGGATTAAGGTCGTTGCTTCGGGGGTGGTTTGGGCGTCGACATACGTCTTAACAGCCTTCTGTGTAGGAAATAAAACATCACTTGTATTGGTGGCGCCCAGATTGGCCGCAGCACTTTTGTTGGCCGTATTTTCTTTCAACAATAATCCGGGAACGGTGGGGGCGTTGGCTGCTCCCGACAAATCTCCGGCTAATTTGATTTTACCAAATTGTACCGTGGATGCCTCTGGGGTAGTTTGGGCGTCCACATAGGCTTTGACGGCACGTTGACTCGGATAAGCGGCATCGGAAGAATTCGCACCGCCTAAACGGGTATCTGGAGATTTATTTTGGAATCGTTCATAGACAAAGGGGATGTTTGAAATAATTGAATTGAATTCACTTCCTTGAGTTGTCAATTGGTCCAATCGACGATTTTGGATGTCGTTCAGGGTATTGATGTCGGTGATCGACTGATTGATGATGGCCACTTGGGAAGTCGTCTGGGAATTCGTTGTCAAGATGCCTTGGATGTCTTGCTTGTTTTTGTTGATATCGGCCTTCAGTGGATCCAAATCCTTGATTTTGGCTACCTGAATATCATCCGTAAACTGAGATAGTTTGGTGGGAGCCGAACGAACATTTTGGTAATCCACGTTTTCCGCATAAAGCGCATACGCCGAATAAGTTAGGCTTTGTGTGCTTGCCGTAACGAAGGTTTTTCCTTGGTCAAAACTCACGTCGACCTTGAGTTTTTTGGAATTGGCATCCCAAATGACCGCATCAAAGGTGCTGTATTTTGCGGGAGCAGTGGGGATTTTGCTACCTGCTCCGATGTTTAGATTGACCAAACCGTATGCGTCCGTCTTGGTACATTGTACCTCTTGGTATTCCAATTGGTCCGTTTTGCTCAGTAAACTAAATTTGATGCAAACATCTCCGGATCCATAGGGGAGATTCGAAACCGAATTTCCGGGAACGTCCAAGGGGTTAGGATTAATGATGACTGCTTGGTAATTGAGGCTTTTGGTTTGGGCGACACCCGTAAATGCCAAAAGGATGAATGCGATGATGCGTAAATTCGATGACATGCTTATGGGTTGATTTTAACGCCTAATGAAAAAGTGTTGGGTAAATAACGCAAGTGATTAACCGGATAATCGGGCTCTTTGACCGAGCTAAGGGATTGAAATTTCACAAAGCCACTGACGAACTTGCTCAGGTGATGCACCAAAGCAATGGAATATCCGGAGTAAATTCGAATTTTGGTGAATTGAGGTTGTTCGTCCAAGGTCATGAATTGATTATCAATCAACTGATTTCCATTCCACATTTTAGCCACCGAAACAATTCCTTTGATATCGAGGGAAACGGCTTGGTTGATCGGTATTTCAGGGCCAATTTCACCGATCATTCCGATGTGGTCGGTCTGATAGCTGAGTGCTAAACCTTGCGTCGTACCCACGGAATTATATTGATTGTAGGTAAATCCGAACGCATATTTAAGTTTGGGAATGAAGAGCGGATTGTCGTCTTTTTCGGTGTGACCAAGCACTTTCGAAATTTTCCAAAGTACGTTTTCGCGTTTCAGTTGGACGTGTAGACCAGTGCTGGGTTTGAGGTAATCGACGATGACGCCGTTGAGATTTTGGTATTGGTATTGGGTGGCGTTTCCGCCGACTTCAAATACCAATTCTTGCGCATTCGCTAGATTAACCATCAGGCAAGCGAGCATTAGGAAAAGTATCCGCATGGAAATGTTATAACGTTTAACGAAGATACTAAATTTATTTGTGCCCTAGGCCTCACTACCCGATGATTTTCCGGCGATATACCCTGTTGTCCAAGCCGCTTGAAAATTGAATCCTCCGGTGATGCCATCTATGTCAAGCACTTCGCCGGCGAAGAAAAGTCCGGGTATTTTTTTGCTTTGCATCGTGTTCACATCAATTTCCTCGAGGTCGATTCCGCCCGCTGTGACAAATTCCTCTTTGAAGGTGGTTTTGCCTTGTACTTCGTATCGGTCGTTGATGAGGGTATTAATGAGTTTATTGGCATTTTTTCCTGCTAAATCGATCCAACGAAGGTCGGGTTGGATGCCATTTTTCTCCAACAAATACATCCACAATCGATTGGGCATCGGAAAGGGGTTGTGATTTTGGAGCATTTTAGCACCATGCGCCTTTTGGATTTCGCTGAATTGAAGTCGGAGAGATTCTTCCTTCATCTCATCGAGCCAATTGACGAGCACCGCTCCGGTGTATTCTTTTTCAGCCAAGATTCGCGCTCCCCAGGCGGATAATTGAAGGATGGCCGGGCCGCTCATACCCCAATGGGTGATGAGGAGTGGACCGATGCCTATCAGTTTTTGTCCTTCAATACGGACGCGGGACTTTTCCACGACTAAACCCATGAGGGATTTGATGGGTTCCTTCGGCATATTGAAGGTAAATAGGGACGGGACGGGTGCAATGATATTCAGCCCAAAGGATTCGATGCCTGAAAACCAGGTAGATTTCGGTTGGCCCCCTACGGTGATAATGACGCGATCCGCTTTTTTGAGCCCCTGATTGGTATTGATTTCGAATCCTGTTTTGGTTTGTTGGATTTGCTCGACACTGTGGTTGGTCAGAAGCTCGATGTTCAATTTTCGGGCTTCTTGCAAGAAGCAATCAATGATGCTTTGAGACTCGTTGGAGAGCGGAAAGATGCAATTATCCGGATAGGTTTTCAGCGCGACGCCTCGTGATTCAAACCAATTTACGGTTGATTGGGCATCAAATTGTTCAAAGGCTTTTCGTAAAAACTTTTCGCCGCGCGGATATCTTTCCGAAAGGATGCGGTTGTTGAAAGTCGCATTGGTCACATTACAGCGTCCGCCACCGGAAATCTTCACTTTGCCCAGGAATTTGCTGGTCTTTTCCAAGATGCAAACTTGTGCTTGGGGAAAATGTTCTTTGGCGGAGAGGGCAGCAAAAAATCCGGCTGCACCCCCACCGATGATGGTGATATTCAAGGTAATGTGTGCTAATGAACTGCAAGATACGGAGGCTTGCTGCAAAATTATATTATTTTAAAGGAATGATTAGGGTGACAACAGAAGATTTTGGGATTAGTAGACCTCCGTTTTTAATATCTGAATAAGCCAAATTTTGATCCTCGCTCGTCGTATAGGCCTTAGCGTTTTTGAAGTTTTGTGTGATTTGAAATCCCTCCCCGGTATTCACGATGACAAACACTATCGACTTGTCATCTCTAAATCCGGAGATGTACGTGTTCGCTTGATTTAATTTCGCCTCTATTCGTTTCATGCCCGGACGTATGAAGCGCGCATAATTTCCTAGGGCCCAAAGGGTTTTCGAATCATGCAAAACCGCATCGAATTGATTGTCTTCATTTTCACCCTTATTCGTGCCGTTGAAGGTGTAAATCAATCCGTCTTTGTAGTCGTTGGCACTGACGGCCAACCACCAGCTCCACGATGTCGCTTGGGCAAGCGTCAGATCCGCATGGATGACCTTGGCCACGTAAAGTGCGGTCTTCATTCCCAGGTCCACGCCATTGCCATTGATTTCTCCCGCGTTATCGCCTAGAATGCAATATTCTGATTGCCAAAAGTCGACACCTGTTTCATGGGCTTTTTCCGCAACCCGATTGCGTGTTTCTATTAATCTGTTCGCCGGAGATGTCGTAAAATAACTATGACCACTGATGATGGGTGCGACCTCTTTGACATCCCCCAGGTAATTAGGAGCGTTTTTCGAAAAGAAGTTTTCAATCTGATTATCTTGATTCGGGCGATTGCTTTTTGATTCAGTCAAATAGTTCAGTTGCCCCGCTTCCGGTATGACGATTTTGGTGTTGCCTATTTTTTCGGCCAATTTCCTTGTCGCCCAAGCCAAATCCGTATTGTTGATCGGGGTGCCTTCCTGAGACGCCTCACCGGATTTTCCCGGGCCCCAATCCCATTGGGGTTCGTTAAAAGGACTGATGTAATCGAATTGAAAATGTTTGGATACCGTGGCCACAAACGATGTCCAATCCTCGATTTTCGCTTTGTTGAAATTCCATTCCGCTAATTTTCCACTACCGAATGCCAGTCCATTGTGTGTCATTTGCACCGGCGAGGAATTTAAAAAACCTAAGGTATAGGGAACTCCGTATTTTTTTGCCTCTTTCAAAAACCATTGTTGGCCGCTCTGCTTATTCCAGCCATATCCATTTTCGGTGATAAAACTTTCCGCCCGTCGCCATTCCGATTTGATTTTACTTTTTTCGCCTTGTTCAGAACTCCCCGCTCCAATGTTGAAACGCCATAGCGATAAACCAATTCCCTTCGGATTTCCTTGGGGATCCGTTTCCAGGCTGAATAGCCATTCGGCGATTTGTTGCTTTTTGCTTTCGGGGTAGTATTTGCCGATCATGGCCATGGACCAGCAGTCGGACGCCCCAAAACTATGCATCGTTTGGTAGGTCTTTTCCGAATTAAATTGGATGCTTTGGCCCAAGGCGTTCAGCGTCACAAATACAAAAAAACAAATCAGAATTTTCGCCATGTTTATCGAAAACGGGTTGAATCAATTACGAGGCATAGTCCTGCCTGAAAGACCACCAAGGCCCCAGTTCCATACCAAAACCATTCGCCACCTAGCGATTTGCTAATTCCCGCGTCGATGGACATGGAAAGTCCACTACCCGTAAGTAATAAGCCGGATACGGCTTGAATGATCCAACGCTTCGTTGATTTAGTTGACATGTTTGATTTCATTTAGAAGTTCATCATAAGCTCCCTTTCGTTCATAGTTTTCATCGAAAAGTAGCGGATATTCTTTGGGTCTTTTGAAATATCCCCGTAACCAAGTGTCTTGATCGCCCACATTCCAAAAGGTGATTCCATATTGTTGGGCACGGGGTATTTTTTGATAGGCTTCAAAGAGAAGTATGAATTTAGCAATTTGTGCTTTTTTCGCCGTTTCATCATAAACAAAATCCACTTGATTTTTCGGATTGACGGCGATGTCCAGTTCAGAAAAATGGATCTTCAGACCTGTCGCGACCGATTGTTGGATGACCTTTTTGAGTTCCTCGTCCTTTGAATCGATGTTGATATGCATTTGTAAGCCAAGCCCATGAATCGGGATGTTTCGCGCTTTTAGATCCTTGACCAGGTCTAGAATGGCCTGCATTTTTTTTGGCTTGCCATCTTGTCCATAATCATTGTAAAAGAGAATCGCATCGGGGTCGGCCTCATGCGCCCACTGAAAACTCTTGGCGATGTAATCGGGGATATGCTCCGCCCAAATCGAGGGGCGCAAACTCCCCTCATCCAAGAAGGATTCATTCACAACATCCCATCCGGCTACCTTGCCCTTGTAATGTTTGGCAACTTCCTGAACATGATTTTTGAGCATGGCTTCCCAGGCTTGCGCATCTCCTTGGAATTCCTTCATCCAAGTCGGCACTTGATTATGCCAAACAAGCGTGTGGCCATGAACTCTTTTTTTGTTTGCCATTGCGTAGTTCACGATTTCATCCCCCTTCGAAAAATCAAATCGATTTGCCTCGGGATGGACCAACATCATTTTCATGTGATTCTCGGCGGTCACGGAATTGAATTCGCTAATCGCCCGCGCACGGTAGTTGGGGTTATTATCCAATAAACGCGGATTCAACGATGCCCCCAACGGAAAATGGACTTGGTCTTTCAAAAAGGATTCTTGTCCCCTGGAAATCAGGGTCATGAATAAGCATAGGGCAAGCAAGATGTTTTTCATAGCATAGGTCTTTCCGCAAGATAGAGATAATTGGGAAAAAGCTTAAAATTTCTTGTGGGGGAGTTTCCATTTGTTAATCTCTGATTTTTCTGTTAACTCGCTAAAAATGAACCTACTATAACGATGAAACAATTCGCTCTACTATTCTTACTGTTTATTGCACCATTTGCTAGTATATCATTTGCCCAAGGTCCCAAGGTTTTGGTTGTCACGGCACATCCCGATGATGAGACGGGTTTTTCGGTAACTCTATTTAAGATTACGCATGAATTGAAGGGCATTGTGGACATGGCCGTGATGACGGATGGGGGTGGGGGATTCGCCGATTCGCAATTGGGTGCGATGTATTATGGACTAAATCTAACGGATTCAATTGTCGCAAGAACGCACTTACCCATGCTGAGAAAGCAAGAAATTTTGAATGCGGGTAAGATTATGGGCGTTCGCAATATCTATTTCATGGAGCAGCCGGATGATTGGTACACCTTGGATCCGACGCCCTATATTTCGGGTAAGAATTGGGAGATTCCGTACATCGAACGCCGGATGGATAAGCTCTTGGCAGATCGCGATTATGATTTTATCATTACCATGTTACCGCATGCCGGCCAGCATGGTCACCACAAGACGGCGGTTTTGATGGCATTACGTGCCGTAAAGCATTATCAAGGAACACATAAGCCCATTATTATTGCGGGAAGTCCTTTGTCGGCCAGTTCCAAACCCATCGAATTCAACATGTTGGACGGTTTCCCGGAAACCAAAATCAAAGCTAATGCACCCATCTTCTCCTTAGACAGGGCATTTCGATTTAAGGAAAATGATAAGTTGAGCTATAAGATTGTGGCCGACTGGGTTATTTCGGAATACAAATCGCAGGGAGCGATTCAGGAGGGAGCGATACATAAAACGGATTTGGAGCAGTATCGCTATTTTGACATCAATGATTTTAAGGGGATTGAACGGGTTCAGCGTTTGTTTGATGATTTGGCTAAATCTGGATTTGCAGCACCTGCGAAATAAAAGACCTTTGGCGTCTGCCAAAGGTCTTAAAGATGAACTTATTTCGATGATAAATCGGGTTGGAAAGTCATGTACACCGTCTCATTTTCCACGATGTAGTTTCGCATGATGGCGATGTCACGCTCGTACGAACCTTTGCCATAGATCTCTTCATACGAGGCTTTCAATTTCGAGGGCTCGTCCAATTCTTTCCATCCATTCGGAAAACGGCGAGAAAAGATCAGACGGGCAGCCCCGGAGGTTTGATAAGTCGCAATTTTGATTCCGGCTTTATCCCACGCTTTGGGAAGACGTTTGATGACATCCCAGAATTCTTGTGCAGGCGCATATTTTAAGGTCAATAAATTGGAACGGATTTTTGCCGAGCGTTCACTTGGGCTGGAGTTGCTGTATTCGGCTTGGTAGGTAATGATGTCTCCTCCGGTGATACCCTCTAAATGGGGAGAAACTTTGAGGTAGAAATCATTGGCCGCGTCGGAGTTATTTAATAAAGAACCCATTTCATCGCGTTGTGCCCATGAGGTGCCTACGTTGTAAAGTGCCATGACCTCATTGTGGTGGCTTCCGCCAGAAAGGTTGAAAAAGGACCAAGCGTACGGAGTTCCTGCTTTGCGGAATTTCTCCGTGTGTGCTTTCATGGCTTCATTAAACGCGCCACGGTGACCCGGCTTGATTTTGTAGTACTGGAAATTGGCCGTGTTCGCTTGTCCGAGTACGGATCCTGCCCAAAGGCAAGCGATGCTGAAAATAAGTAGTTTTTTCATGGGTAATAATTGGTTTGGTTTAAGTCCTGAAAATTACATTTCCTACCTGACAGGCATTAAATTTCATGAGACTACTTTGTCTAGAATTCTACAAAATTTGTCTATATTTCCCTTAGACATTCCATAAAAGCATACCAGGCCATGTTTGATTTTGTTCCTTATCTTTCTTTTTTAACGAGTGGAATCGGTCTGTTTTTCATCTTTTACTTGTTGGTTCGCTTCGGAAACATCAAGAAAGTTTACGGATTAATCTTTGTCATTTTCGCCTTGGTTTTTTTGGAGTTTTACATCTATGCCTTGACTTCGAAGCATATTTATAAAATGTTATTCATCCTTCGAACACCGAACATCCTTCGCGCTTTTTTGCCTATTTCCTTATTCTTTTATGTGCAAAGTATGCTGCATCCGAATCGCCCGATTCGACGCATCCAATATTTGCATTGGATTTTTCCACTGGGGGTATTGATTGGGATTATGCCCGATTTACTGCTTTCGGCTCCAGCAAAGGTTGCAATTTTAGATGCTTATTATGCGCACAATAATTCCTTTATCAGCACACCCTCGGGTTGGATTCCAGCAGGTTTTGTGCAGCCTGTATCGATCATCGTCGGAATCATTTATGGTATTTGGTCGCTTGGGATGATATTTCAAGCCAAGAAGAAATTTGGGGAGCGCTTTGTGTATGTGAACCGACAAACCTTAATATGGTTGAATTTATTGAGCGGAGCGCTGACGGTTTATTTCTTGTTGCAGTTCTATCAATACATCAACTTGTTTTTAAACCACACTTTTGATCCGCCCTCGCAGGTTATTAAGTGCATCGTGGGGATTGGGTTATTCGCGTATTTCATTTCGACGCCCAATGTCCTCGAGAACATGGATGGTTGTATTTTGGATTTGGCCGAAGTACCGGGTGAAAAAGAGTCTATTTTACCGTGTTTATTGGAGGTTCATTCCCAGGATATACAAGCGAAACGGTTTGACGAATTGGTCAAAGACCAACAAGTCTATTTGAATCCGGAGTGCGATTTGAGTAGCATGGCGAAATCCATGGATATGACGGGGGCAAAATTGTCGAAATCCATCAAGACCTATTATGGCCTGGCCTTTGCAGAATTTATCAATCGATTGCGCATCCAATATTTCTTAGATCAAAGGTCGAATTTTAGTCAACATACGATGGAGACCTATATTTACCAAAGTGGGTTTTCGAATCGATCAACCTTTTATGCGGCTTTCAAGAAATACGTGGGAGTGAATCCCAGTTTTTATTTGAAGGAGTTGAACGACTAATTAATGTTCCTAAATCCGTTTTGGGGACAATTCCTTGTCAGGTTCTTGTCGAAATGAATGCAGCTTTAGCTAGCTTCCACCATTCAATTCATATTAAAACCAAAATCAATGAAAAAATTTATCATGATGGTGGCTGTTGCGACAGCCTTATTTTCTTGTGGTCAAAAGCAAGCGGGAACAACTTCCACGGCGGATGCCAGTGCTGATCCACTCGGAGGGACAATGACAGGTACGGATGAAAAAACGCAGGCGATTCAAAAGCAGATGGAAGCTTATGCTGCGCAGGATACGAGTTATGCAGCGGATGTGTATGCCGACAATATTCGTGTGTATTACCCAAGTGACACCACTGCAGACATTACGGATAAGAAGGCGTTTTTGGCAGATTTTAAAGGTCAATACAAGAACTGGAAGGATGTTAAATTTGACCGGGTTCGTGTGATCACGTTGAAATTAAACAATGGAGAAACGTGGACAAATATCTGGGCGGTGATGTTGGCCAAAGGCGCATTTACCGGTAAGGATATCTTGATCCCATTACACCGCGCGATGCTTTGGCAAGGGGATAAGATTGCAAGCGACATCCACTTGTATGATACCAAATTGATCATGGAAGAGTTAGCCGCGAGAGCTGCTGCGGAGAAGAAATAAGGTAAGGTTTATTTGAAAAAGGGAGGGCGCGAGTCCTCCCTTTTATTTGAAGCATACCATACCATTAAATAATATTCTTTTGAGGTTCATTTTTAAAAAATTTAATTTCGGTAAAAATGAATTTGGAATGCAAAAGATATTGTTACAAACTTTACTTCTAATTGGACTCATTTCTTGTTCGAAAGAGGTGCTTCAGCAAAATTTACAAGTGAGTTCAATTCCCTCAAACGGTGGAACGATTTCACCATCAAGTAATGCTTATGAGAAAGGGAGCATTTTGTCGCTTTTAGCAACGCCCTCAGGTGAATTTACCTTTAAGCAGTGGCAGGGAAGTTTGAGTGGATCCACAAATCCTATTTCCCTAACGATGGACTCAGACAAACAAGTGACGGGTATATTCGAAAAACGACAATATCCGCTTTCCATAACAATTGAGGGCAGCGGGACTGTGAAGGAGGAGGTTTTGTCCATTTCGTCTCAATCTCAATATCCTGCAGGAACTACAGTTAGGCTAACAGGCATTCCCCAGGAGGGTTGGAATTTTAGTGATTGGTCCGGGGATAAGTCTTCAGGTGCTAATCCATTTGATATCTCAGTTAATACACCAATTAATCTCAAGGTTACTTTTTTGCAAAATTATTCTCTTCAGGAATTCCAAATAGACCATCCTGAGAAATTGAATATTTTCATGGGTATGTCAGGAACCCCTAATTCGAATATTTTATTTAAGTCGGGAACAGAAGCACACATTATGGCAGTGCCAGCAATCGGTCGAACTGATAAAGAATTGAAACTGCCCGTACTTTATTTGTCCAAAGGGAATGGGGGTTGGTCACTCCAAAACAAATTTGAAAACATAAACATGAGTTTCGGTGGGCGAGATGTTCATACGTATGGAAAAACGGGATTCGTTTGGGCTGATCATGGTACAGAGGTTTGGTTAGGTGGAGGGACAGGTACACCTCCATACAACAATGTTTGGGTGGCTGATAATTTCACCACCTCAGGGGCTTCTTGGACTAAGGTCAATAAGGATCGCTCCTTTTATCATGGAGTATCTTCTGGTGATTTAAATTACGATGGCTTAGTTGATATAGTCGCCGTTCATATGTCTACAAGTAGTCAGGATTTAAAAGACGCTGGAACTTATCATGTATTTTTAAAACAGGCTGATGGAACATTTAAAATTAATTATTCAACATTAAATTACCCTGGTGCTCCTAATCCTGGATATATGTGTTGGAATTCAAATACGGATGGAAGTGGTTGTCCTGGAGTCATCCGTGCCTCTGTATTGATAGAGGATGTTACGGGAGATGGTAATCCTGAAATTATTGGAGGGGCTTATGTCCACAAACCTGAATGGAAAGTACCCATTGGGGCTCAAAATAGTTTAGAGGTTTGGTCAGATCCTAACCGAGATGGGAAATATGAATTGATTAAACATCAAAATCGAATGGGTTGGTGGAATTATGATTTTATGGGGGCCTCTCAAATAAAGGCAGATGATGTTGATAAGGATGGCGATAAGGATTTAATTGTCAATTTTGAGGGAAGCAAGGGGTCATCTTATGTTAATTCTGCGGATTTTAATGGTGTCCAAATTTTCAAAAACAATGGGAAAGGGGAGTTTGAATATTCGGGAATAGAGATTCCATTTGATGATATTCGATTAGCAGAATTTGAATTATGGGATGTTGATCAAGATGGAGACAAGGACATTGTTTTTAATGTAGCCGCATTTATTGATTTAGGTTCTACAAACGGTTTGGAAAAAGCCTTTTTTTATTCGGGGAAAAATCGATTCATTAAAGATTTGGTCAGCTTTGATGAAAATTACTATTCCGCTAATTTGAATTTTGATGAACTTATCTATTACAACGAGGGTGGCCAATTTGTAAAAATGAACAAAGGATTTCAAATTCGATTAAATAAAGCTATTCCAAAGCGTGCAAATTTTAAAGATAGTGATATTTTAAATGCTGGAATTCAAACGATAAATTCTGCTATGATTGATAATAAGTTAGTTTTTTTCGGTTTTGTTAATGATCTAAATATGAACTTCGCCAATACCGCAAATCCCGCTAAATATGTATTTAAAGTTCTTGAATATTCGCCGAAATTTTAAACCATAAATTTGCAAAAAAAGGGAGGGCGCGAGTCCTCCCTTTTTTGTTTTTTGGACAAGCTTGATTGAATTCAAGACAAAGTTTAGGGACTTTATTGCTCGCGTACACTCGGAAAGTTGAAAATTGGGTCATTCTTTAACCTTAAATTATTACAACATGAAACGAGTTAGCCTGTTCGTATTTTCGATTTTATTGGCATTCCAATTGGCCGCGCAAACGACCGAGAAAACCTATTTTTTGCTTAATGAAAGTAGAGTCTTGGACACCGACATCTACAAGAAAAATTATCCTGCCATCCGAAATTGGTGGATGGAAGCCACCAAGGGAATTAGCTATAATTTTGCTGCCCATACGTCTGAATCCGGAAGAACCTATGGAATGGTTTTTGTGCGGGGCGATGAGAATTTGGGGAAATACATCGGACAACGCGTAGCTTTATCCGATAAAATTGCGGTTGCCTTGAAAGCT
>JBJTMZ010000083.1:0-2614 GCA_046073805.1 Aquirufa sp. | reverse complement strand
CGGCGGCCATCCATGCCGGTTGGAAAGGGACGGTTGCTCAAATCGTTCACAAAACTGCTTCTACCCTAATTACTGACGGTTCAAATCCAGCAGACATATTGGCTTATATTGGTCCTTGTATCAGCCTAGAAAACTTCGAGGTGGGCGACGAAGTGGCGGAGCAATTTGTCCTCAAGGAAAAACGTGGCGAACGCTGGCATGTGGATTTAAAGGCTACGAATGCGGCTCAATTACAGAGTTTAGGGATTACACAGATCGAGATTTCGGATTATTGCACGGTGGAGCACAATGATGTATTCTTCTCTCATCGCAAGGAAAAGGGGGTTACGGGCCGAATGCTTGCGGTGGTGGGATGGGTAAACGCTGCCGGGGTCTGCGACCCCGGCAGCGTTACGCTCAAAGCTACATAAAGTAGAAACAACTTCTTATCAAGTCATTGATAAATAACAACCCTCCCATTGGCACAATCGCCAAAACTACGTGAAACGCAATCAAGATATTGATAAACTGAGACAGGAACTTAATTCCTCCGCAAATCCTGCTTAAACTGCTGAGGTGAAATCAACTGTTTCGGCTGTAGTTCAAATGCCTCCTTCCAGTCTTTTCGTTTGAGATCCCCATTCTTAATCGACTTGATAAAACTCATCCAGGCAAAAGGATTCGTTAAGGTCATCAAGGGGCTTGAAACAAAGGTTCGATTCGCTTGAGATGAAATCATTTGATCCGAGAAATTCCTAAAATTCGAGTTGGCACCCAATCCCGCCTGCAAGGCAAAGACATTCAGCTTCGACTGCTCTAAATTATTGGCCAAAATCTCCCGCTGCTTCTCATCCCGTAAACGCAAATTCAAAAAAGCCTTCTTAAATTCCTCCTCACTCGCATGCGGAAATACCTTTACCTCCGACAGCATTTTGGAATCCTCATTCAATTCGATAATCGCCTGATGAACCACTCCTGTATTTCGGGGAATGATGTAATACTGCGGCTTATAGCCCACATAAGTGATCACCAAACTATCGCCCGGAAACACATTTAAATCAACCGCCCCAAAATTATCACTCAAGGCTCCTCGTCCGGCCTGAGGAATGTAAACATAGGCCAATGGCAAATACTCGGAATTTCGCGCAGAAACAATCCGCGCATTAAATAAGACCATCTTATCTTGTCCCTGCGAAAACAAGGATGCCGTCGCCAAAAGGCATAAAACCAGCACAAGAAATAGTCTCTTTTGAAGCATGACGCAAGTTTACAAAAAATCCAATCGCCGAAAACTTAATTTTCGTTAAGACACCTAAGGGAATAATTTCACAAAAGGAATAATGAACGGAATAGAAAGCAATAAGCCATCAAAACGATCCAAAAATCCCCCATGTCCCGGAATCGTATCCGCCGAATCCTTGATATTAATACTCCGCTTAAACAAAGATTCCACCAAGTCCCCATAGGTTCCCGCAACCACAATAATCACCCCAATCACATACCAATGAAAAGCTGAATAATTGGTATAATACTTCGAAATAATCGTCGCAACGACCATCGCAGCAATCATTCCGCCAATGCTTCCCTCCCAAGACTTCTTAGGCGACACCCGTTCAAACAACTTCGTTTTCCCAAATTTAGCCCCCGCAAAATACGCCCCCGAGTCACTCGCCCACAACAAAAACAGACAACCTAGGACAATGTTTGGATCATAGGTATCATTTTTGATATACGCCAAAACAGTCAGCAAAGTAAAAGGCAAGGCTACGTAAATGATTCCTAAAAAGGTGTAGGCAATATTCTTAAAGGGCTTTTCGTCCTTCGATTTATATAATTTGATAAAAAAGATGAAGGTCAATAAGGGCGACAACACATAATAATACTGATAGGCCAAATCCCCCTTCTCAATAAAAAAGGTCAGGACATGCATCACGACCCCACAAAATGTCCCATAAAATGTCAAGGGAAGGTTATCGCTGATACTCCCAACCAGTTTATAAAACTCCAATTGCGCCAAAACCCCAATTACCAAAAACAACACCAAAAACGTGTAATCGTTGTATAAAATACAAAACAACAGAAATGGTATCGCGATAATCGCCGCAATCACACGCTGCTGAAGATTCGATAAATTTCGTAATCCCATCATTAATCTTTTAAAAGTTTCAGCGCCTCCTCCTCATCATCTTGGTGAACATACAGCTCCCAATTCCCCAAATCGTACGCACTCAATTTCTTATTCATCACCACCGCATGGATCTCTCCCTTTTCCCAAAGCAAGGCCTTCTGCATCTCCAAATCAATCCCCGTTCGCGATTGTCCAATTAATTTCCAGCCTTCCATCTATGCCTCCGTTCGGTAAGTATGCAATCTACGAATATAAAAAGCAACTAAGACAATCGATAGCAGGGCAGACCACCAGGGGATCACATCCGTCATTTTCTCCGGATCCATATCGATATTCTTTTGTTGGTACAAATAATGCATCGTCAACGTCCAGGCATTATTAAAAAAGTGAGCCGCCATCGGCACCCAAATGCTTCGAAACCAGACGTATAAATACCCAAAAAAAGCACCTAAAAACATCCTTGGAAAAAACCCGTAGAATTGAAAATGGATAAAGCTGAATATCGCA
>JBJTMZ010000082.1:0-4276 GCA_046073805.1 Aquirufa sp. | reverse complement strand
GCAGCAATTTAAAGTAGAAAAAGACCGTACCGTATATACCCACCGTTTGGCGGGAGCGGAAGGCGCTGCACTGGTTATCGACAAGGTATTACTTGTTGACAATGACGGAAAGATTTCCGTAGGAGCACCCACAGTAGCTGGTGCGACTGTTCAAGCTAAAATCGTAGCACACGTTCGTGGCGAGAAGGTTTTGGTATTCAAAAAGAAACGTAGAAAGTCTTACCAAAAAATGAATGGACACCGTCAGGATTTGACACAAGTGTTGATCGAAGGTATTTCTGTTAAATAATTGAACATAAGCGGTATTAACGCATAAAATAAAAAACATGGCACATAAGAAAGGCGCCGGATCGTCGAAAAACGGGCGCGAATCACATAGTAAACGTCTTGGCGTTAAGTTATTTGGAGGCCAAGCAGTAATCGCAGGAAACATCATTGTACGTCAACGCGGTACAGCTCACAATCCAGGAGAGAATGTTGGTCTTGGAAAAGATCATACATTGTTTGCTTTAGCGGATGGTGTAGTAGCATTCAAAAAAGGATTTAAAGGTCGTTCATTCGTGCACGTATTGCCAGCAGTGGCAGCGGCGGCACCTGTGGCACCTGCAGCGAAGAAAGCTCCAGCGAAAAAAGCAGCTCCAGCAGTGGTGGCGGCTCCAGTAGCAGAGGTTGCGGTAGAAGCTGCTCCAAAAGCGAAAAAAGCTCCGGCAAAGAAAAAAGAAGCTGCAGCTGAATAAGTTAGCTTAAAATTTCAGAGAGAACCTGATACGAAAGTGTCAGGTTTTTTTTATTTTACGAAACCAAATTGACAGTTTGTTAGTTTGCACTCTATAATCATACTATTATGCTTACCTCGACTGTCACGATATACACGGAATCTACGCCCAATCCGCATTCCATGAAGTTTGTCTTCAATGTGGAATTATTACCAGATGGGATGTCCTTCGACTATACCCAGCCTGCAGATGGCTTAACTAAAGAAAAGAATTCACCACTTGCCGTTGCCTTGTTTGGTTTCGAGTTTGTTCGTCGGGTGTTCATTACCTCCAATTTCATCACCTTGACCAAAACGGAAAATGCCGCATGGGAAGATGAGTTGTTTGGAATTAAGCAATACTTGAAAAAATATTTCGCTGAAAAGCAGCCTGTATTCTCTCTACCAGCCTCTGAATTTGCGGCAGAAGGGGATAAGTCAGATTCAGAGATTATCGGCCAAATCAAGCAAGTTTTAGAAGAATATGTGAAGCCCGCAGTTGAATCGGATGGTGGAGCTATTTCGTTTCATTCCTTTGACGAGTCGACAGGTCAAATGAAGGTATTGTTACAAGGCTCTTGCTCAGGTTGTCCATCATCTCAAATGACGCTTAAGGCGGGTATTGAAACCTTGATGACTCGGATGGTGCCTGCAGTAAAAGAAGTGGTCGCAGAAGGCGTTTAAATCAGTTTCTTGGACAATATGAATTGTTTTGCTTCGTTGTAGACGCTGCCGGGGTCATTCGACCCCGGCAGCGTCACTTTTTTTCATATCATGTTCCAATATCAACTTCTTGATTTTTTAACCACTTTAGTGGGCATATTGCACGTTTTATTAGTCGGGATATCTGTTTTTTGATAAACTGGGCCGACTTATAAAATGATTATAAAAAGGTGAGTACTTCAGATAGATGTTCGATTTCCCGGAAATTTGGATGAGCCACCGGATGACTAACCATTTCATGTGCCCAAGTCGTATGAAATGGAATATGGATTGCATGTCCTCCCAACTCAAGTACGGGTAAAATATCTGATTTTAATGAATTCCCAATCATTAAAAATTGGCTTGGATCGACGTCCAAATGGTGAATCAGCTTTTGATAATCGGATGGTTTTTTATCCGACATGATTTCAATGTGGTGGAAGTATTTCGCTAAGCCCGACTTCTTTAATTTTCGTTCTTGGTCCAGTAAATCACCTTTTGTCGCGACAACAAGGCGATATTTTCCAGATAATTCACTTAAGACTTGTTCGACGTGTGGAAGTATTTCAATGGGCCGATCTAATAATTCCTTCCCGATTTCAAGTATTCGTTGAGTTCCTTCGGCGCTTAAATTACCCCCTGTGATTCGAATAGCAGTCTCTATCATGGATAACATAAAACCCTTCACGCCATAGCCATACAATTCAAGATTATCCATCTCCGTTTTGAATAATTCTTGCTCTGTTTGATGTAGGGGCAAATAGTTCTCAAATAGGCTTGCAAAGGCCTCCTCGCTCTCGCGAAAGTAAGGCTCATTTACCCAAAGAGTATCGTCAGCATCGAATGCGATTATCAACATGTTGATGTACTATTTTCGACTATAAATCGTTCGGGAGGTAACGCTGCCGGGGTTGTAACCCCGGCAGCGTTTACCCGTTTACCTACCTAAAATGACTTTGCAATCGTAATGAAATCCGCAGCAATAAGTGACGCTCCTCCGATCAAACCACCATCCACATCAGGACCCGCGAAAATCTCTTGCGCATTCTTCGCGTTGCAAGATCCACCATATAAAATCGAACATTGATCAGCTACCGTTGCGCCATATTTGGCAGCAATGTGAACCCGTAAATGTGCATGCATCTCTTGTGCTTGTTGGGCCGAAGCCGTCAAACCCGTACCAATCGCCCAAATCGGCTCATAAGCAATCACCACTTTACCGAAATCCTCTGCCGATAAATGAAATAAACTCGCGGTTAATTGATCAGCTACATAGGCTAAGAAGTCGCCCCCCTCACGAAGCGCTAAACTCTCTCCACAACAGAAAATCGGCGTAATGTTATTGGCCAAAGCCGCATCCACTTTCGCAGCTAATTGCTCATTGGATTCCGCAAAATATTCGCGACGCTCCGAGTGACCCAAGATCACATAAGGAATCGCTGCGGATGCTAATTGCACCGCCGAAATTTCCCCCGTATATGCACCGGATGCCTTCTCGTGGCAGTTTTGAGCCGCCACCGCTAAATTATCTATTCCTTCTACGACTTGCGCCACACCCGTTAAATACAAAGCAGGCGTCGCCATAATCACTTGTACATCCGCCGGAACGTCCGACTTCACCAATTGAGCTACTTCCGTAGCCAAAACGAATGCCTCGGCAGCCGTTTTATTCATTTTCCAGTTTCCAGCAACAATTTTTTTTCTCATACGTTCATCTGATTAAGCTTCAAAAATACAATTCCTTTCCCGCTTACGAAAATCCAAGCAGAAAAATCCCAAAGATTCCGTATTTTCACACTCCATTACCTCATTTTCATTATGATCAAACGCATTCTTCTTGCCTTGTTATTCATCGCATCAGGCAAATCCGTATACAGCCAAACAGACCTTTTCCCCCACACGAAATCCAAATGGGTTGATTCGGTGATGAAAAGCCTATCCATCGACCAAAAAATAGGCCAAGTATTAATGCCCCGAGGAAACTCCAATCCAAGCTACGATACCACACGTCTTTTCGAAATTGTCAGAAACTACCATGTGGGTGGATTTGTGCTTTTTGCAGGTTATCCATCAAATCAAGCACGCTTAGTAAACAAACTCCAATCGATGTCTAAGGTGCCCCTTTTCATCGGAATGGACTTGGAATGGGGATTAAACATGCGCCTAGATTCGACCGTTCGCTATCCTTACCAAATGACCCTCGGTGCCATTCAAGGGAACGATGCCCTGATCGAGAAAATGGGCTTTCAGATCGCCCAACAGTGTAAGCGCATGGGTGTGCATATCAATTACGCTCCGGTCGTCGACGTGAATAATAATCCCGATAACCCCGTGATTAATTTCCGCTCCTTCGGGGAAAATCGCGAGTCCGTTACCTCAAAATCGTTGGCCTACATGCGCGGTTTGCAAAAAGGGGGCATCATCACCTCCGCGAAACACTTTCCCGGCCACGGCGATACAGGAACTGATTCCCATTATGACATTCCGGTCTTAAAGCACAGTCGGAACCGCCTCGATTCCCTCGAACTTTTTCCTTACCGCGAACTCATCAAAAAAGGATTACAAGGTGTGATGGTAGGCCATTTGAGTATTCCTGCCTTGGATTCAACGGCCATGCTGGCCTCAACGATGTCCAAACCCATCGTCACGACTTTATTGCGTGATAGCTTAAAATTTGAGGGCCTCGTATTTACGGACGCCATGGACATGAAAGGGGCAACAAAAATGTTCCCTGAAGGACAGGCCAACGTGAAAGCTTTTCTTGCTGGGAATGATATATTAGAGACTTTTGTGGATGTCCCAGCCGCATTTAATGCCATC
>JBJTMZ010000081.1:0-4478 GCA_046073805.1 Aquirufa sp. | reverse complement strand
TATACCTCGGAAATGGCGTCGTTGCCAACGTCCTTTTAAAAAATACCAAAGGAAACGGAACCGGATTATTAGCCATCGCTGCGGCATGGGCCTTCGCCGTAACTGTCGCCATTTATGTTTCTACCTATTTTGGAAGCTCGGGCGCTCACTTAAATCCAATTGTAACCATTGCAGGTTGCGTAAAATCAGGGGATTGGAGTTTGTTCCCTACGTTCATAGGGGCCCAACTAGTAGGTGCCATGCTTGGACAATTATTGGTTTGGATACATTACAAACCGCACTATGATATTACGGAGGACGCAGGTGCTATCAAAGCTACTTTTTGTACGGATCCTGCGATCAACAGCACGCTCTTCAATTTTATTTCAGAGGCATTCGCATCAGCCGTGGCCATCGTTGCCTTGGGCTCATTTAGTACGGTAGAAACTGGTCTTGGACCCTTTACTGTCGGAATTTTAGTATGGGTCGTTGGCCTGGCATTAGGTGGAACAACTGGTTATGCCATCAACCCTGCGCGTGATTTAGGTCCACGCATCATGCATGCCATCTTACCAATCAAAAATAAAGGTGGTTCCGATTGGGGCTATGCTTGGATTCCCGTATTAGGACCAGCGGCAGGAGCCGTGTTAGGTGCTTATTTGTTGACTCTTAATCAATAGCTAGATGTACATCGGATCGATCGACCAAGGAACTACAAGTTCTCGTTTCATTATTTTCAACAAAGGCGGTGAGATTATTTCCGTCGGCCAAAAAGAACACAAACAAATCTATCCACAAGCCGGTTGGGTCGAACACGATCCTGCGGAAATCTGGAAAAATACACAAGAAGTCATCGGCCTAGCATTAGGGAAAGCAAACCTATCCGCGAAGGACATTGCCGCGGTTGGAATCACCAATACGTGAAACCACAGTCGCTTGGAATAAGCGAACCGGTAAGGCCTATTACAATGCCTTGGTTTGGCAAGATACGCGTGTCGGCAATGAATTAGCCGAACTCGCCAAAGACGGCGGCATGGATCGTTTTCGCGCGAAGACGGGTTTACCCTTAGCCACCTATTTCAGTGGATTAAAATTACGCTGGCTTTTAAATAATATCGAAGGCCTCCGCGAAGATGCCGAAAAGGGCGACGCCCTATTTGGCAACATGGATACCTTTATCGCCTGGAATCTGACCGGTGGCGTTGATGGAGGTATTCACATCACCGATGTAACGAATGCGAGTCGTACCCAACTCATGGATCTCGCTACTTGCCAATGGGACGATGAAATCCTACAAGTCTTAAAAATCCCGAAGCAAATGCTTCCCGAAATCAAATCCAGCTCGATGGTCTATGGACAAGCGAAAGGCGTTTTGGGTGGTGTGCCATTGGCGGGAATACTTGGGGACCAACAAGCGGCTTTGGTTGGCCAAACCTGTTTCAACCCCGGCCAAGGAAAAAATACTTACGGAACGGGATGCTTCTTGTTAATGAATACCGGCTTAAAACCGGTTCCGTCCCAGCATGGGCTATTGACAACGGTCGCTTACCAACTCGGGGATGAACCCGTTCACTACGCCTTGGAAGGGTCGGTTGCGATTACCGGTGCGTTAGTACAATGGTTACGCGATAATCTGGGAATAATAAAGAACAGCCCGGATATTGAGAAATTAGCAAAACTCGTGGATGACAATGGAGGCTGTTATTTTGTCCCGGCATTTTCGGGTTTATATGCCCCGTATTGGAAATCAGATGCGCGTGGTGTACTCGTAGGCTTAACGCGCTACATCAATAAATCGCATATCGCTCGTGCTGCGTTGGAGGCCACTGCCTTTCAGACTTGGGAAGTTTTGGAGGCCATGGAAAAAGATGCGGGCATCGCAATCAGTTCATTGCGCGTGGATGGTGGCATGGTGGTGAACCAGCTGCTCATGCAATTTCAATCGGATATTTTAGGCGAGGAAGTGATTTGTCCAAAGATCATCGAGACGACAGCTTTGGGAGCAGCCTATGCCGCCGGATTAGCCGTGGGCTATTGGGAAAACCTAGACGATTTACGTAAAAACTGGGCGATTGCACATACTTGGAAGCCAAGCATGCCAACCGAGAGAAGACAAGGCCTCCGGAAACAATGGAAAAAAGCAGTAACGAAAAGTTTTGACTGGGCGGAAGACTAGCCTCTTTTCACTTTAGGTACATCCACGCGAGTTGTCCCATAAGCCGGACAATTCGTTTGTTGCGAACATGCACTTACTATTAGACTTGCCAAAACGCTCAATGCGATAATCTTTTTCATATTCTTGAGTTTAAACTGACGCCAATTTACTTGGTTTTTCCTGACTTAGCTCATTAACGCTAACGTCTTTCGTTTTCGTATTTGAATTGTTATTGTAACCTAAAATATTCAACATCGGAGCACTTCCTTGTTCTTCTTGGAAGAGTCGGGTCGTAATCGTTCCATCTTCCAATCGGTCCACAATCACATGCTTAGGCGCAGGAATCAAACAATGTTGAATTCCACCATAGCCTCCTAATGATTCCTGATACGCCCCTGTATGGAAAAAACCTACATACTGACGCTCTTGATCCTCTTCAAAAATCGGCAAGTACAAATCTGAACTATGCGCCTCCGTATTGTAAAAATCCATGGAATCACATGTTAATCCACCGAGATTGACCTTTTGATAAGGCGAACTCCAATTGTTCACCGGAAGCATGATGTACTTTTGATTCATACCCCATGAATCAGGTAATTGCGTAATGAAAGATCCGTCGATCATGTACCACAACTCCTTATCATTCTGTAATTTTTGGTCGATGATTTCGTACAATACCGCACCACTCTCACCTACCGTATACGAACCAAATTCGGTAAAGATGTTCGGAACCGGCACATTATTCTTGTTGCAAATCCAGGAAATCGACTCGACAATCTCATCGACCATCGCTTGGTAATCATAATTAAATTGCAACGAAGTCTGAATCGGCAAGCCTCCTCCTAAATCGATGGAATCTAATTCCGGACAAACCTTCTTTAATTCACAATACTTATAAATAAAACGGCTAAGCTCCGACCAGTAATAGGCCGAATCCTTGATACCCGTGTTGATGAAGAAGTGTAACATCTTCAACTTAAACTTCGGATTGGGCTTAATTTTCTCCTCGTACAAGGAAATTACATCGGAGTAACGAACCCCTAAACGTGAGGTATAAAACGCAAAATCCGGCTCCTCATCAGTCGCAATACGAATGGCTAAATTGGCCTTTTCGGCCGTGACCGACTTCTCATAAAAATCAATTTCTTTCAAATTATCCAATACTGGAATGCAATTAAATCCGTCATTGATTAATTCTGAAATGTATTGGGTATACAAGGGCTGTTTGTAGCCATTGCATAGAATGTACGTCGACTTGGTGATTTTTCCTTGGTTATACATATCTCGGATAATCGGGATATCGAACGCGCTAGAAGTCTCCAAGTGCACATGTTGCTTCAGTACCTCCTCTAAAATGAAGGAAAAATGCGACGATTTCGTGCAATAGCAATAGGTATAATTTCCCTTGTAATTGTATTTCTTGATCGCATTACGGAAAAGCAATTTGGCATTTTCGATGTGCTCAGAAATTTTAGGCAAGTAAGAAATCTTTAACGGCGTACCATATTGCTTGATGATTTCCATCAAAGGCACGTTGTTAAACAACAACTCATTATTCTCATTGATATTGAATTCACGCGTGGGGAACTCAATGGTTTGATCAATTAGATCGACGTAATTTTTCATTCAGTCTGATGAATTGTACCCAAGCGCACTTGAGTTTGTGGAAAAACGTGCAAAACTGCAATAAAAGTATGTACTTTGCAAACGAATTACCTATTAAGTTATTATGTCCAAAATTCATTTTATCGCAATCGGTGGCGCTGCCATGCACAACTTAGCATTAGCACTTAAATCAAAAGGCTCCGAAATCAGTGGCTCCGACGATGAAATTTACGAACCTTCCAAAAGCCTTTTGGCTCAGCACGGCATCCTACCCGCGAACTTTGGCTGGTTCCCGGAAAAAATAACGAGCGACTTAGAAGCTGTGATTGTGGGCATGCATGCACGCCCCGATAACCCCGAATTATTGAAAGCACAGGAATTAGGTATTCCTATCGAATCCTACCCTTCCTTTTTATACAAGCAAAGTCTCAACAAACAGCGTATCGTAATCGCAGGTAGCCATGGGAAAACCAGCATTACCTCGATGGTGCTGCATGTATTAAAAACCTTAGGTCGGAAATTTGACTATTTAGTGGGCGCACGCATCGAAGGATTCGAATTAATGGCATCCCTTTCCGATGCCCCGATCATCATCATCGAAGGGGATGAATATTTAGCCTCACCGATCGACCGCCGGGCTAAATTTTTGCTTTACCAGCCGCATATTTGTCTGATTTCGGGGATTGCATGGGATCACATCAATGTATATCCGACTTTTGAATCTTATACAGATTCTTTC
>JBJTMZ010000080.1:0-6752 GCA_046073805.1 Aquirufa sp. | reverse complement strand
GAGGTGCAGGTGATTGATTTCGTCCCAGTCGTGATCCTCAGATGCCATCCAATAAACAGGCACAAAATGATAGTTGGGGTAGGTCTTCTTTAAATTTCGCGCTAAATGAATCGTTGAAACAATCTTGAAAATGACGTAAAGTGGCCCTGTCAACAGGTTTAATTGATGACCCGTGGTAACCGTGAAAGTTTTTTCGTCTGCTAATTGATTAAAGTCAGGCGCATCGTTGATGGCTTGGTATTGGTCTTTTAATACCTCAACTAATACGGATCGATTAACTGATTTTTTTGAATCGATCTGTTGCTGGAACGAAGATAGCTCAGGGGTATTTCCGTACAGCGATTTTAGCGCTTCATCACCTGCCAGGTAATTTAATAGCAGTTTACCGAAGCCTTTAATCTGTTTGAGCGGATATGATTTTGTTTGCATGAGCCTGATATCTGGAAAGCCTTTCAGTAAAAACCCTGTCGTTTTCCGGAAAGTTCGGACTAAATTAAATATATTTAAGCGAAATTTGTGGTTCTATACCGATTGAATGAGATTTTTAATTTCCCTTTTCCTCTTCTTGTTGACATTTGTAGGCTTTGCGCAACAAACGCCGCAATTCACGCAATTTATGATGAATAAATATGTGTACAATCCTGCGTTTGCCGGTTTTGAGGACTATATCGACGTCAAAACTGGTTTCCGATCTCAATGGACAGGACTAAATACCACGAACAGGACTGCTTATGTAACGGCAAACATGGCATTGGATAAGTCGGACCGTACATCGTTGGGAAGAACTCCATTTATGTCAAAAACAATTCGTCGGAATTTTACTCCGACATACATCCGTCAAAAAACCAAGCGAAGCGGTTTTCACCAAGGCATTGGTCTACAAGCCTATTCAGATCAGATTGGTGGACTGACGAGTACATCCATCGCCGGAACCTATGCCTATCATCTATCAATTGGAGGAGAAAATAAAATAGCGGTAGGTGCGACAGCGGGCTATTATTTTCGCAATCTCAACATGTCGGGCTTTAATGTGAAGGACCCAGGTGATCCGTTTATCATGTACAATGACCAAAACTTGCCATCCCTTATTCCAAGTGGACAGGTATCTGGCGGGCAGTCTTTGATCAATGTTGGGGTACTTTATTACAACAGAAATTTTTACATGGGTCTTTCGGCCAATCAATTAATCTTTGATAGTTTTAGTTACCTGCGCACAAGCAATGGTTCCGATACTTTGACTCGGAAGCAATTTTACCCAGATGATGCGGATTCTTACAAGGTTTATAATCAATCGCTTTTATTAGGTAGCACAAGTCCAAATATTTTCTTCCAAACGGGAATGGAAATAAAATCAGGAGAATTCTGGACCTTTTCTCCCTCGGTGCTTGTAAAATATATGAAAGGAGTCTCCCTAGGGATGGAAGCAAATATGAGGGCAACATTTAATGATTCGATTTGGGCGGGGGCGATCTATCGGCACAAAGAATCAATCGGGCTGATGTTCGGGATGCATTTAAGCCAACAAATGAACCT
This sequence comes from Aquirufa sp., assembly GCA_046073805.1. Classification (GTDB taxonomy): domain Bacteria; phylum Bacteroidota; class Bacteroidia; order Cytophagales; family Spirosomataceae; genus Aquirufa. Next base: position 5,219 of record JBJTMZ010000080.1, on the reverse strand, counting down.
GACATATTCCTATGAAAATCATTCCAATGGATATATGGCTTCTTCCATGGGTTCACATGAACTTGTCTTAGCCCTAAAATTCAGGAATAAAGTATACAGCGTGGATCCCGCGTATTAATTCTTTTTGTAGCGATCGTAGGCGTTTGCTGGAATCGGGCTTTCCAAATCTTTTGTTTCTTGTACGGGTTTTTCCCAAGTCAAATAACCTCGGCGCCAGGCAAAAGCTAATCCTAAAGCCAACATACCCACGAATACAAATACTTCGCCGAGGGCAAATGAAGACCAGTCTGGAATCTCCCGTAAGGTCTTTTGATTAAAGACTACCGCCCAAGGAAAAAGAAAAATCAACTCTACCTCGAATAACACAAAAAGCAATGCTACCACATAGAATCTCGGATTGAATCGCGTGTTCGCGTTTCCAATTGGTTCTTCCCCCGACTCATAGGTACTCAATTTCTCAACATTCGGTCGATTCGGGCGAATCAATCGGGCTAAGGTTAGGATGAGCCCTAAGAAAGTAATTCCCGCCAACAGGAATGCCGCCACATAGCCAAATTGCTCTATCATTTTCGAAGTTTCAAGTAACCCTTAATCAGGGTAAATGTTGTGATTCCTAAGAAAAACAAAATGATGTACTGGACATAATTGATAATCCAAGGGAAATGCTGACCCATGTAAAAACCACCGGCCACCAATATGCCAACCCATAATACACCCCCAACCACATTCAATAAAATAAAGCTATACCATGGCATGTGACTAATGCCCGCCAAGATCGGCGTAAATGTGCGTACGACAGGCAGGAACCTACTGATGACCAAAGCCATAAATCCGTATTTATCAAAGAATTCCCGGGTCGAGTCTAAATGTTTCTTTTTGAAAAAGAGGCTATCTGGCCGTCGCTGGAGTGAATTGCCAAAAAATCGTCCGATGAGGTAGCCCAATAAGGATCCTAGGACAGCTGCGAGGAAAATACTAAACAAAATGGTGGAAAGCGGTTCCTTCAGGACACCCGTGCCACCAAACACCCCAGTTAAGAACAATAAGTAATCCCCTGGCAGAAAAAAGGCGAAAAAAAGACCGTTTTCAGCGAATACGATACAAGTGATAACAAAAAGGCCTGAGCGAATGATTGTTTCTGAATCAGTTAATTGATGCCACAAAAGGTTGAATTCATCCATAATTTATTCCCTCAAAAAGAGGGTTTGGCCTAATTCTCAATCGATTAAATAAATTGAGCGCATAAATATCCAATAAATTTCGAATTTTTTCTACATTTGAGAGATGAAAAATGTAATCGCTTTATTCTTGTTTGTTCTTTTCTTCTCGGGGAGTTTGATTCCCAAGGTCGGATTGGAACAATCCTTCAAAGCGAATGAGTTACTCAAGCATTTTCAAGATCATCAAAAGCTTGCGGGCAAAACATTTAGTTTCGTTGATTTCCTGTGGATGCATTATTCTGCAGATTCGAAACATACCAAAACGACGAAACATCCAAGCCTGCCCCATATTGATTACTCAGGATTTGCGGGTTATGTATTACCCGTATTTCAATTTATCTGGTTAGTCGCACTTACTTTCGTAAGCATTCGTCGCCTACGAACCTACTGGGAAAACCAGTATCAATTTTCATTGGAACGTGTTTTGATCGCCCCTCCACGGGACTAAGAGAATTGTATTTCAATTTTCTTACGTAAACACACATTATGATTAATTCCATTATTTCATTCAGTATACGCAACAAATTAGTTGTAGGGCTATTTGTTTTAGGCCTCATATTTTGGGGGGGCTATTCCCTGAGCAAGTTACCCATCGATGCCTTGCCGGATATTACGTCCAACCAGGTACAAGTCATCACGCAGTCCCCAGCCTTGGCTGCCTCTGAGGTTGAGAAGTTCATTACCTATCCTTTGGAAATCTCGCTGAGAACAATTCCCAACGTCAAGGGGATTCGCTCCGTTTCTCGTATGGGTCTTTCCATTATTACCGTCGTTTTTGACGATGCCGTGGCGATGGAAGTGGCTCGTCAGCAAGTCTCTGAAAAGCTTAAAGGCGCAGAACCCTATCTCCTTCGAGGTGCCGGCGTGCCCGAGATGGCTCCGATTACCACCGGGCTCGGAGAGTTTTTTCAATACACCTTGGAAGTGGACCCTGAATTCAAAGATCAATACTCGCTCTCCGATTTACGGACTTACCAAGATTGGATTGTTAAACGGCAATTATTAGGTATTCCTGGAGTCGTAGAAGTGTCTTCTTTTGGGGGAAACCTGAAGCAATATGAGGTAGCAATCAATCCGGAGCGCCTTCGTGCCACGCACGTGACGGTGAACCAGATTTTTACCGCGCTTGAAAACAATAATTCCAATTCCGGAGGAAGCTACCTTGAAAAAGGGACCGATGTGTATTTTATCCGGACGGAGGGTATGTTGAGCAGTTTAGCCGATGTTGAAAATGTCGTGGTTGAACAACGCGGCCCTGCTGGAACTCCCATCCGTGTAAAAGATGTAGCCACCGTGCAATTCGGGAAAGCTGTGCGTTATGGCGCGATGACCCGAAATGGAGAAGGTGAGGTTGTCGGTGCAGTGATGCTCCTTCTCAAAGGGGCTAGCGCCAATGAAGTGGTGAAAGATGTCAAGGTCCGCATGGAGGAAATCCAAAAGACCATGCCTCAAGGTATCAAAATTGTTCCTTTTTTAGATCGCAGCGTGTTGATTGGAAAGGCGATTTCGACCGTTGAGAAAAACCTAATTGAAGGAGGCTTAATCGTCGTTTTTATCCTGGTTTTACTGCTGGGTAATTTACGTGCAGGACTCATTGTGGCTTCTGTTATTCCGCTTTGTTTGCTTTTTGCCTTTGCCATGATGAACATCTTTGGGGTCTCTGCGAACTTGATGAGTTTAGGGGCCATTGATTTTGGCTTAATCGTCGATGGGGCTGTGATTATTGTGGAGTCGATTATTCACCGACTCCATGCGCACAAAAAAGGGGAAATGCTCTCTCAACATGAAATGGATGAGGAAGTGGGCATTTCAGCCAAGGCCATCTTCCAATCCGCCGCTTTCGGTGTGATCATTATCCTGATCGTTTATTTCCCAATCATGGCCTTGGGCGGTATCGAAGGAAAGATGTTCCGTCCGATGGCCCAAACCGTGAGTTTTGCGATCGTTGGCGCGTTGATTCTTTCTTTGACCTATGTTCCCATGGCCTCCGCTTTGTTTTTGAGCAAGAAAATCGATCACAAGGTTACCTTGGCTGATCGCATAATGAATGGACTTTTCAAACGATACAAGCCCATGGTGGATTGGGCATTTGCCCGACCGAAATTCGTGGTCCTTGCCTCATCGGGACTATTAGTGGCCAGCATCGGTTTATTCTCAACCCTCGGAGGTGAATTTATTCCAGAGCTGAATGAAGGGGATTTTGCGGTAGAAGTTGTTTTGCCAACAAATGCTTCCCTAAGCCAAAGTATCCATGTAAATACAGAAGCCCAAAAGCTTCTCATGAAAAAATTTCCCGATGAGATTAAGCAAGTAGTCTCTCGGATAGGAGCGTCTGAAATCCCCACGGACCCCATGGGTATCAATGCCTGTGATTTATTGATTATTTTGAAGGATCCGAAAGAATGGAAAAAGGCGTCTACGCCTGAAGACTTAGAGGCTCAAATGGATGAGGCCTTGAATGTATTTCCAGAAGTGAATTTCGAATTTACACAGCCCATTCAAATGCGTTTCAACGAGTTAATTGCAGGAGTTAAGTCGGACATCGCCATAAAAATCTTTGGGGAAGATCTTGGCCTGCTGTACGAACACGCGACAGAGGCTGCGCGCCATATCCGTAAAATCGAGGGCGTCGGAGATATCAAGGTGCAACAGATAGATGGTATCCCTCAATTGGTAGTCAAATTTAATCGTGCCAAATTAGCTCAATACGGATTGGATGTTCAGTCGATCAACCAATTAATCAAGACCACCTTTGCTGGTGAGACGGCGGGAATCGTGATGGAAGGAGAAAAGCGATTTGATTTGGTGGTTCGGATGGATTCGACGCACCGACAAGACATTCAAAACCTGCGTGAATTGTATGTGGCACTTCCAAACGGTGGGCAGATTCCTTTGCAGGAAGTAGCCGAGGTTGATTTTGAGAATGCGCCTGTGGAGGTATCGCGGGACGATACGCACCGACGAATCACCATCGGGATCAATGTTAGAAATCGCGACGTAGAAAGTGTTGTTGCCGACATCCAAAAAGTCATGAAGGACAAGGTTGTTTTGCCTGCGGGATATTATGCAACCTATGGAGGAACTTTTGAAAACCTACAAGCTGCTAAATCGCGATTGGCTTTGGTGGTTCCCGTAGCCTTAGTCTTAATTTTTGTACTTCTATTCTTCACTTTTCAGTCATTTATGGAAGCATCGATCATTTATTTAGCCATCCCACTTTCGGCGATAGGAGGTATCTGGGCACTTTGGTTGCGTGGTATGCCCTTCTCCGTTTCTGCAGGGATTGGATTTATCGCCTTATTTGGAGTGGCAGTTCTGAACGGCATTGTGCTTTTATCTTTCTTTAAGCAATTAGCCGAAGAGGGCCTTTCGGTGGAAGAACGATTGCAAAAGGGTTTAGCCATGCGCTTCCGCCCCGTGATTATGACTGCAGCAGTAGCCTCTTTGGGTTTCTTACCTATGGCTTTGAGCACCTCACCGGGTGCGGAAGTCCAACGACCCTTAGCCACGGTGGTGATTGGAGGTCTGATTACGGCTACTTTCTTGACCTTGGTCGTAATTCCGGTTGTTTATTCCATTTTGATGGGTCGCAAAGAACGCAAGGTCAAAGCCGCGTCCACGGGTTTATTGGTTCTCCTAATCCTAGGGCTAAGTCAAATTCCAGCGCTGGCTCAAAAGCCGAAAATGAACTTGAATCAGTGTATCGAGCAGGCTTTGGCCAAAAATAGTCTTATCCGTTCCGGCGGTTTGGAGATTGAGACCGCTCAGACACTTATCGCAACAGGACGGGAATTGCCGAAAGGGACCTTGGATTTTCAATATGGGAAAACCCAGACCTATTTCAGCCAGGACTATACTGTCGTTGCGAATCAAAGTATTCCGTGGCCGAGTTTATTAACCGCTCAGGTTAATGCGCTTCGTTCACAGAAAATGATTGCGGAGAAGCGTTTGGCCCTAACGAAAAGCTTGGTTGCCGCGAGTGTGAAATGGTATTATTAC
>JBJTMZ010000079.1:0-10132 GCA_046073805.1 Aquirufa sp. | reverse complement strand
AGGGTACAAATGTTAGACCCCCAAGGGGGCTATGATGGCAAGTTCCTTTTATTTACAGAAAGTTTTTTTGACAAATATCCGGAGGACATTAAGTACCTACGGAATAATATTTTGTTCAATGATTTTTTAGAGGAGCCGGTTTTGAATCTAAAAAAAGATTCCCCCATCCTATCGATATTTAAAGAAATCGAACTCGAAATTGCTAAACCAAATGATGCATTTAAACATGACATTCTTCACAACTTATTACATAATTTTCTTTTGTTAGCGGAAAGAGAAAGAAGAAATACCGGGTTTAAAGAAATCCGAAAAGGCGAAGAGTTTGATTACACCATCCTATTTAAAAACCTGTTAGAAGACCATTACAAAGACATTAAATCCGTTGAGCGGTATGCTTCATTGATGTCCGTTTCCGAAAAAAAATTGAATAAATCTACAAATTTTGTTTTGGGAAAATCTCCTAAGGAAATAATTGATGAACGGATAATTTTAGAAGCAAAAAGATTGTTAGCCCATACCGGAAGTTCCATCAAAGAGGTCGGATTTGAATTAGGATTTGAGGAAACCACGAATTTCATCAAGTATTTTAAAAAGCACGTTAAAAAGACTCCAATTGAATTTAGAGGGGCATTTTATTCCTAAGAAAGAGGAATAAAATTTGAACAGGGCTGCAACATTTCACCTATTAAGGGAGCACATATCAGAAAGTGGTCATTTCGACCTTAATAATCACTTCAATTTTGTTGAATAGGTCACCTAATGCGGTTGCATCTTTTTTTAGTAGATTTGCATATGCCTGTTAACGATTTACTGAAACGAGATTCTGAAGTTCGCATTAACGCAACCCTCCGCGTATTTTGTGGCGAGGAGAAACTTTTTGGCCCCGGGAAATTGGAGTTGCTACAGCATATCCAAGAGACGGGATCTATCAGCCAAGCCGCGAAAAAAATGGGCCTATCTTACAAGAAGGCTTGGGATATGGTTAATTCGCTCAATCAACTTTGTAAAAGTCCCATTGTTCAAGCTCAAACGGGCGGAATTAAAGGCGGGAAAACTGTATTAACTCCTGAAGGCTTAGCATTAATGGAGGCTTTTCGTGTGTTACAAAGCAATTTTCAGCAGTTTTTAGAAGAGCAATTGCCCCTGTTTTTGGAAAGATAGAGCCACCGTTGTATATTTGAGTATATAGCGATACTCGTGCGAACATTTTTCCTTCTTTTCCTCGTTCATTTTTCACTTGTTGCTCAAAAAGATACAACAAGCAAATACTTACAAGAAGTGGTGGTCAGCTCTTCACGGATTAGCGTGAGGCTACTTTACTCGCCTGTTAGTATCAGCAGGTTAGATAAATCTTTCTTTCAACGCAGTTCGCAATCCTCGTTTTTTGATGCGTTGGAAAATGTGCATGGGGTCCAACTGATTACGCCAAGCATCGGATTTAAAGTGCTAAATGCACGTGGATTTTCGAACACAACCAATGTGCGGTTCTCTCAACTAGTGGATGGTGTAGATATGCAATCGCCGCATATTGGCGGCCCCATTGGAAATGCACTAGGCCCTACCGATTTAGATATCGACCAAGTGGAAATTGTTACGGGCATTGCATCCACGTTATATGGAATGAATACGGTAAACGGCCTAGCTAATTTGTTGACCAAATCCCCATTTGAATCGCTCGGTTTCTCCTTCCAACAAAAATTGGGTTTTACGTCTCGATTTTATCGGGAGTCAAATTTGCGCTATGCGCATCTGATTTCCCCGAATCTCGCATTTAAAATAAACGCATCTTTGACGCAAGGATATGATTGGGAAGCTAATAATTTGACAGATTTGAACCCTTTGGCGAATTCTAGCACGAATTTAGTAGGAGCTGACAATCCGGGTCGAGATTTAGTCAACGTGTATGGCAACGAATCCTCTAACCGAAAAACCATAAGTTTATTGGGGAAATCGTATGTCGTGTCTCGCACGGGTTATTTAGAACGCGATGTCGTCGATTATTCCCTTCAAAACACCAAAGGAGATGTGGGGCTTTCTTATCGGATTTCGCCCCAGGCCATGCTGAATTATACCTATCATTTTGCCTTGTTGGACAATGTGTATCAGCGATCCAATCGCTTTCGTCTTCAGGATTATTTTCTGGACCAGCACGTTATTCAATATCAATCGCCTTCCCTTTCAATGAAGCTCTATACGAATGCAGAGAACACGGGAAACTCCTATAATCTTCGTTCGATGGCGGAAAATATAGATCGGAATTTTAAGTCTGACGCGGTTTGGTATGCGGATTTTACCAAAGCCTTTAACTCGGCAAGCGCATTAGGAGCGAGTGTTTCTGATGCACTAAAACAGGCTAGAATTACATCGGATGCTGGGCGTTACCAACCAGGCACATCGGCCTATCAAGATGTGTTGGCAAAATTACAACAAATAAATAATTGGGATTTTGGGGCAGCTTTAAAGGTACAGGCGCGTTTGGTTCATGCGGAAATGCAATGGAATCTAAGTCAACATGCGTGGCTTCAAAAAATAAAATTAGATCTTTTGCTGGGTGCAGATCATCGAACTTATGTGATCGGATCGGATGGTAATTATTTTGTGAATCCCGAAAAAGGCAACGAAACGGGAAACATTTTGTATGCTAAAACGGGGGCCTATGCGTCATTTTCGAAGAAACTATTTGACGAAAAATTGCGATTAGGTTTTGTATTTCGGGTGGACAAAAACGATTATTTTAAGTTAACCTCTAATCCTAGACTAACGGCACTTTTCGCGCCGAATGCATTTCATAGTGTACGAATAGGCTATCAAGAGGGCTATCGTTTTCCGAGTATTTTTGAGGCCTATTCGAATATTAATAGTGGGGGTGTCAAACGCGTAGGGGGTTTGCCAGTCATGTCGTCGGGTGTTTTTGAAAATTCGTATTTGGCCACCTCCATCTCAGCATTTCAATCCTCGATATTAACGGATGTAAATAAAAATGGATTAACGAAGACACAGGCGATTGTGAAAAATAAAGGTATGCTTGTAAAAAATCCATATAGCTACATTGAACCTGAACATTTGCAATCTTTGGAAGGGGGCTACCGTGGTGCGCTTTTGGGCAATTGTTTAGTCATAGATCTGGATTTTTATTACAACCAATACCGCTCATTTATCGCTCAAACCAACGTGAATGTTCCGAAAACTTCGGTGGCCGATTCTATCCCATTTGCTTTAAATGACAAAAATTTACAGTCGCCTTATCGGGTTTGGACGAATTCAAAGACTGAAGTAAAAACCTATGGCGCTTCATTTGGATTTAATTATCGCATGAATGCAGCCTGGTCGCTAACAGGTAATGCGACCTATGCTAAATTGGATAAATCGGAAAACGATGATGGCTTAGAAGATGGATTCAATACACCAGATTGGGTGTTTAACGTGGGTGTATCCTCCACGAAGCTGGCGAAAAATTGGGGAGTGGGTATCAATTACCGTTGGCAAAATACCTATTATTGGCAATCGTTTTTAGTTAATGATTGGGTGCCCGCTTATGGGAGTTTGGATGCACAAGTTCAATACCGGTTTTCAGCTATGCCTGTCTCCATCAAGTTAAGTGGAACGAATGTGTTGAATCAACCCTACTATTCATTTGTGGGGGGGCCTCAGATAGGGGGGATGTATATGCTTACGGTGATGCTGAACAGATAAACTTCAGCCAATTTTACTCAAAGTTTTTAGCTCTATCATCGCTTGAGCACCACATCTCTAAACTGTAACAGGAACACTAATCAATAGAGGTCATTTCGACCTCTTTTTTTGTTTAAAGTCATTCAGCAATTCGTTCCTAAACGTATTTTTTTATAATGGAGACTCGTTGATTTATACTTTCATTTCATCAACTTTTAAAACGAGATTATTCTGAGATTAATGGTTAATCTACTTTTCTTACAATGAACGATACGACTCTTCTTGGTTAATCGGTCAGTAAATGAAAGTGGTGATTAATAAAGGGTTCGAAGTATCACCGATTAATATTGCGGGTTTCATCTACGCATTTCTACGTTTCCTCTTTTTTCATACACAAAAAAAATAGAATTGCCGAAATTCGATTTTAAACCCATGTATTTCATTTATGAAAAGAGTAATTATCTTTTTAAGCCTCAGTATATTTTTATTTTCCTGCATTAAAACTGACGACCCAACGGTCACGTCAACAAGTTCAAGCTCGGGGACTAGCGCAAGCTCATCAACAGGTCAAACCGTCGATTGCGGAACGAAAACGGGGTTTGATAAGCTAGTTTGTCTTTGTGATAATTTTAAAGCGAGTTTAAGTGCATCGCAATTAGCTTCCGCGCAATTGAGTTATACCTATGCCAACGTCAAAACATGGAGTAATTTACCCGCATCCATGTCCCCACGAATTGGTATTCCTTTCAGTGCATTGAACGCTAGTCAATTGGCAGCAGCGAAGGAAATCGTCAAGCAAATGAGTGGGACAAGCACCGATGAGGGTTACAGTGAAGTGCAACAATTGTGGTTGGCCGACGATTATTTGAGCGCCAATGGAGGAGGTAGCGCATACGGAGCGGGCAATTATTATTTAGCGTTCTTTGGAACGCCTGCTTCGAAGGGGCAATTTGAAATTATGATGACCGGGCACCATAAGACGGTTGCAAATACCTACAAGGACGGCGTATTGGTTGCGGCAACCCCACATTTTGCGGCAACCGAACCGCTGAGCTGGAGTACAAGTGGCGTTTTCTACGGCCCATTAAACCAAGAACAAAATGCGTTTATCGAAATAATCAAGAGCTTAACAGCGGATCAATATGCGCAAGTACATACAAATACGACCTACAGCGATTTGCTTTTGGGGCCTAACAATAATTGGCAATTCCCGGCTACTCAAACGGGTTTGAAGTGCAGCACTTTAAATGCGAATCAAAAAGAATTGGTGGTGAACGCCCTTAGGACCTATGTGAATGATATCGATGATGAAAATGCCGCCAAGATCCTGAGTCAATACACAAGTCAGTTAGACAATACCGTTCTACTCCATAGTGGCACGAATGGCATGAATACGCGCAATGACTATTTTAGAATCGATGGCCCCAATGTTTGGATTGAATTCTCGGTCCAAAATGGGATCATATTCAAAAACAATGTGCATTTTCACTCTGTTTGGCGGGACCGCGTAAACGATTATGCGACAACCAAAAACTAAACGAATACGTTTCTTCCTGTTTATCCTGGGGCTATTTTTTTTCCAGGAAATAGAAGGACATCCGATGCCGAACTCGGTTGTGAACCTCTATGTGACCGATCAGGGTATCATGGGGGAAGCAAAAATGCCGCTTATCGATTTTGAAACGGTATTTAAAAAGCCCAAGGAGAAAATGGATATTCAGGGCTCCGAAATCCGGCGTTATTTCATGGATCATATCAAAATCAGATCGAATTCGGAAAACTGGCAAACAAGCATCGATTCGATCGGGATCAGTACGACCAAAGACCTCGTCGTGGGAAAATACGAGGAGCTTTGGTTAACATTTTCATGTAAACCATTGCATGAAACCCAAGCTAGAAAATTCACATTTTTATATGATGTCATCATACACCAAATCATTAACCACAAGATATTGGTGAATGTGGTTCAAGATTGGCAAGGGGGCATTTTGGGAGGTCAGCGGCAAGTGGGGGAAATTTCGCTCAACATACCCCAAGGGAGGTATTATCCGCTGGAAATCAATTTAGAAAAAGGGAGTTGGTGGAAAGGTTTTGGGTCCATCATCGCCTTGGGAATGCAGCATATAGCTGAGGGGACGGATCATTTACTGTTCTTATTCGTTTTATTGCTCCCCTGCATGTTATTAAGTCAAGGAAATACCTGGGGAAGCTTTGGGGGAGTAAGCTATGGCATCAAGAATATGTTGAAAATTGTGACGGCCTTTACGCTAGGCCATTCGATCACCTTGTTTGTTGGAACCTTTCAGTGGCTCAAATTGCCTCAACAAATCGTTGAAATTTGGATCGCAATTTCGATTTTGCTGTCGGCCATACATGCCTATAAACCTTTATTTGCCCACAAAGAAGGGTGGATTGCCCTGGGTTTTGGCTTTATTCACGGCCTAGCTTTTGCCAGCATATTGATGGAGATGCGCTTTTCTAATCATTTATTAGTTTGGAGCATTTTGGGATTTAATGTCGGGATTGAGCTTATGCAACTACTTATCATTCTATTGGTTTTTCCCTTCATTTTCTGGCTATCCAAAAAAGCATATTACCATCGTGTCCGGAAGGTCGGCGCGATACTCTCATTTTTGATGGCGGGCTATTGGTTAATCGAGCGAATCTTTTTCTTTTGAAATAGAATCCCTCTTGAATGTGAGAGTCCAAACTACTTTCAATAAGTATTTAATTATCTGATTATATTTTGACTAGCTTTGGCTATCAAAAAATCAACTAATCAGATTCAAAATGAAAAATATTGCCTTATTCGTTGCGCTTCATTTGTTTGTATTTTCTGCGAAAGCCCGAGACAATATTAACATTAGCTTCTCAAACGACTACAAGGATGTATATCATCTCTCACTTATTATCTACACTCCAGATGGAAAAATTCAAACAAGAGTGAGTAATCTTAATCCTGACCAAATCAAGTCTTATTCTTTACCGGTTAATACAGAAATCTTTATTGCAGATTGGGAACAAGAAGCATTTGCGATGAAGGGTAACGATATTAAATCAACAGGAGTGAAACCTTATATAGTACTTAAAGAATCAGATGCCAAAAGAGTTATTATTTTAAGTTCACTTGTTCAGAATAAAAAATCAACCCTTTAATTTTCAACTTGTCAAATACTCAATTATCGCATTATGGCCGCACCTTTCGTCGAAAAGGAGTGCAAAACTAGACAAGCCATCCGTCAGCCGACGGATGGCTTTTTTTTAAAAGACTATTTAATGCGCAACTTCGCGTCTACTTTTTACCCACTTGATCAATCGGTCGAAAACGTAAAGCGCTCCAGGTGTCGTCCAGTGAAATAGCAGTTACCGTCGTAATGAGAAAGTCTTCCCCAGTGATTCGAAGAATGTCCCGATTAATATCTGTCTTAATATTTGAAGTTCCCTTGGGATACGCAAACCACAAGACACTATCAGACTCAATGTGGATTAATTCATTCCCCAAAAAGTTCACAAACTCTTTTCTGTTATATACAAATACCAAGGTATTTTCACTTTTTTGATTTTGATTAAACGAGTTGTTAAAACCAAGGTCTAAAAAATATCGTTGCCACTCTTTCGGGGAATTAATGACTGTGCCGATGTGCTTAAATTTGAATTTTGGGAGAATGCTCATCTCAAGTGGGGTCAAGTCAATACGTGTTCAGTTGGCAAAATAGCGAATAATTTCATCATTTCAGGGCAAAAGCCTTTTCTGGGAGCTCCCAGTTAGGAGCGGATATCTTTTCTTATCCCATACACCCGCTCTACATCCTATCTTTTTTATGGTAAATTCGATTGGGTGTGCTTGGACGTGTTGAAACCTTTCGCGCGCTCAATACTGAAAACTTCTACCAAGCTTTACGGCTCGTTCTCTAATTTTTTAAAACTGGCGGGGTCAAATATGACCTTGTGTCAAATTTGACCTTTAACCAATTTTAACTATGAAATTAAAGAAAGAGGAGCTTGTTGTTAAGATTGGTACAAGGATCCGTGAAAAACGGATTGAGAAGGGTCTATCCATCGAAAAGCTTGCCAATGAAGCGGAAATCGAAAGCAAACAATTGCGCAGAATCGAACTCGGAAAAATTAATACGAGTATCTACCAGATCTACAATATCACGCACACCTTAGCGATCCCCATGCGGGATATTTTCATTTTTTAATCTAACCCCCTTTTAAAAAGTGAAAAAAAACCAAAAACAGCTCGGGAAAGAAAAATGGTTATTCGCCTTGATTGCCTTAATTTTTATGCTAATTGTGCTTTTTTTGGCTAATCAGATCTCCGTTCATACGCATTTTTGGGGCTACAAAAGCTTAACCGGATCGGGACAATTATTCGCATAAAACACAAGATCACGCAGAGAGCAAACTCCCGGATAATCCCCTTTTATCCCTCGCATTTCCCGGATTAATTGGAAATGTAAATGCGGCGGCCAACCTCCATTCTCATGGGCCTCTCCCAAATGGCAAAGTTCTTGCCCTTGCGAAATCGAATCCCCTATTTGTAAATGGGCCAAATCCACACTCGCTAAATGCCCATACAAGCTATAAATATCTTCCGCAGGATGATATAAGATGATGGTTGGCCCATAATTCCCCGAGCCGGGATTAAACTGAAAGCTGTGAATCACCCCATCCAAGGGCGCAAAAACTGCCGTGCCGGCTTTGGTCCAGAAATCCATCCCAAGGTGAATATTCCGGAAGTCTGCAGTGTCTGTCGCAAAGTTGTCATGCGCCTCGTAAATCACGCGATGTTCCAAGTAACCTCCATAGCCAATCTTTCCTTCCAGTTTCGCATCGATGTATTCGGTGAAGGCTTCAATATTTCCAAAGATTTCGGCGTTTAAATCCGTATTCGCAGCACTGAGGTCGAGCACAATGCTATTGTTTGGATTTAGGTCTTGATTAAATAAGCGATGAATCATGGCAATGCTAATTGGCCTTTCCAGCCACTAAAAATTTATTCACATCTAACCAATGCGTGAATGCATCAAACCATTTATTACTCGTCCGATTCGGATTGCCTAAGCCAAAGCCATGACCGCCGTTTTGGTAGAGGTGAAACTCGACGGGCCGACCGGCCTTAAACCAGGATTCTATAACCCCAAATTGCGAGTTGAATAAAAAATCATCCGATGCGATGGCGTTAAACATGGGTGGCGCGTTTTCGGGTACCTTGACAGGCCCCATGCCGCCATAGATTGGACCGATAAAGGCCAGTTTCATGGTTTTGGAATTGAGTGTTGCATGCATGGTTAAACCCGCTCCCGCCGAGAACCCAATCATGCCGATACGCTTTGTATCTACCCCCCATGCCGTGGCATTTTTGAGAATCAGCGCATAAGCCGCCTCGGCATCTTGGAGTTGATTCGATAGGTCCAATTGAGCCATCGGATTCGTGTTCTTTGACGTGCTATCTGTTTTTTGCGGAGCCGGTCTCGGTCGATTCATCCAAGCCGTGAAATCCTCCAGTTTTTCCGGTGTCGGAAAGAGTCTATATTTTAGCACAAAAGCAGTAATGCCTTTTTTGGCAAGCGCCTCGGCTACTTCCCAGCCTTCGTTGCCCATGGAGAGCCAACGGTATCCGCCACCGGGTGCCACAATCACCGCGGCACCATTGGCTGTCCCCTTTTCCGGAAAGAAGGGCGTTAATGTCGCGGTGGAAATATTACGCGCCATCGGATCCCCCCATTGGCGGAACCAGGTCTCGGGGGCGGGTTGGTCCTTCACGGAACCGGTACCCAAAGGAATCGAATTAGGTTCTTTGGGCGCCTCCAACGGATAGATGGTTCCGTCTTGTGCAGATGTATTCCATGCGATGAAAGGAAGTGCCAATAGGATAAATACGCGAATGAACGGTTTCATATTGTCATTGTTTTATCAGGTTCAGTGCAATATTTGGTTGGAACCAAAGGTTAATAATACAACTAAATTTTGAAGTATATATGTGTACTTATCCTTCGAAGAAATTCATCCTCTTCACATTCGTTTTCCTGGGAATATTTATTGGCTTAATGGGTCAGCCAAACGACTATTTTGCCCTTGCAAAAAACAAAGTATCGTACTACCATCCGAAAAGACGCGACTACGTGATTATCATCGATTACCGAAAAAGTATTGTCGAAAATAGACTCTACCTGATCGATATGAAATCAGGTAAAAACATCCTGGAAAGCAGAGTGGCACATGCGTTTAAATCAGGGGGTATGTACGCACGAAAATTTAGCAATCAGTTGGGGACCAATACGAGTAGCAAAGGTGTTTTTATAACGGGGGGAAAGACTATTTCTCCGCAATTTGGTTATGCCATGCTCATTGACGGTCTCGATAAAGGAATAAATAACAATGCCCGAAAACGAGAAATCATTTTTCATTCGGATAAAAAAATGTTGACCAAATGGTCTTATGGCTGTTTTGCTAC
>JBJTMZ010000078.1:0-3784 GCA_046073805.1 Aquirufa sp. | reverse complement strand
AAATTAGTTCCGGAGAAGCCCAAAATTACTTTGGAGCGTATATTTAACGCGCCTCTGAATGGGGATAAGAGTTTGGCTGATAAAGAAGGTTTGAATCCGGAGGAGATCGAACAGGTCAAGCAATTGCGTCAAATCAAAGATTCAGGAGGTTTGCCTTCCACGGTGATTGAGAATGCCTTGGTATTGGAAGGATCTGTGCGCGGAACAGGTATACATGCTGCGGGTATTATCATTGCACCATCCGATTTGACGGATATTTTACCGGTCGCCACCTCGAAGGACGTTTCCTTATTGATCACGCAATACGATGGTTCGGTTATTGAAAATGCCGGAGTAATTAAGATGGACTTTTTGGGTCTGAAGACCCTGTCCATCCTTAAAGAGGCAGTTCGTCTGATTAAACAAAATCACGGGATAGATATTGTGTTGGATGATTTGCCTTTGGATGATCAAAAAACCTTTGAACTATATCAACGCGCTGAGACAAATGGTACTTTCCAATTTGAATCCCCTGGAATGCAAAAGCACTTACGGGATCTGAAGCCGGATCAATTCTCCGATTTGATTGCCATGAATGCCTTGTTCCGTCCAGGCCCGATGGTTTATATTCCAAACTACATTGCCCGAAAGCACGGTCGGGAGGCCATCGAATACGATTTACCTGAAATGGAGGAGTATTTGAATGATACCTACGGGATTACGGTCTATCAGGAGCAGGTGATGTTGCTTTCGCAGAAATTAGCCAATTTCTCGAAAGGAGACGCCGATGTACTTCGTAAGGCCATGGGTAAGAAGGATAAGGCGACGATTGATAAAATGAAGGGTAAGTTCATGGAGGGTGGGCAGGCCAACAATCATCCGGCGCCTAAATTGGAGAAGATTTGGACCGACTGGGAAGCATTTGCGCAGTATGCCTTCAATAAATCGCACTCGACTTGTTATGGTTTGGTGGCCTATCAAACGGGTTATCTGAAAGCAAATTATCCGTCGGAGTACATGGCAGCCGTCTTATCCAATTCTTTAGGTAACATAGAGAAGATCACCTTTTTCATGGATGAGTGTAAACGAATGGGGATTCCTTTGTTAGTTCCGGATGTCAATGAATCTTCTCGTTCATTTGCTGTGAATAAAAAGGGTCACATTCGTTTTGGACTCGGAGCGATTAAAGGTGTGGGCGAGGCAGCCGTGGATGTGATTGTGGAAGAACGAAATAAGAATGGTGAGTATAAGGATATCTATGATTTTGTTTCAAGAATCAATGTTCGTCAGGTAAATAAGCGTAGTATGGAATCTTTGGCGCTGGCAGGAGCCTTTGATTGTTTTCCAGAGGTACAGCGTTCGCATTACTTTACTATGGAGGATGGTACATCGTTTATCGATAAAATTGTTCGCTATGCCTCTAAAATGGCCGAATTAAAGGCAGAGGCAACTCAATCTTTATTTGGGGACTTAGGAGCTGGAACTGGAAACGATATCGCAAAGCCGCGTCTTCCTTCGAGTGAGCCCTGGTCTGTGATGGAGCAATTAAAAAATGAAAAAGAAGTTGTTGGGGTCTATATTTCGGGCCATCCATTGGATGAATACAAAGTTGAGATACAGAATTTTACGAATTCAACTGTGGCCCAATTAGATTCGAAGCCTGGAGCTGTTCAATCCGTTGCAGGAATCGTGACCAAAATGAACACACGAACCTCCGCGAATGGAAATCAATTTATGATTTTTACCTTGGAGGATTATTCAGGAAACTATGAATTTGCGTTATTTGGAAAGGATTACATCGAATTTGAGCGATTTATAGGACAAGATCGGATGTTGTTTCTGCAGGGATCTTACCAACAAAAGAACCGTTATGTAGAGCAAATGGTCTTTAAAATCCAATCGATAGAGTTGCTTTCGGAGGTTTTGGAAGAGCGGACTAAAGAAATGAAACTGTCCTTGCATTTGAAGCACCTCACTCCTGCCCTGATGGATAATTTATATTCGGTGTTGGAGCAGAACAAAGGGAATAAGAAATTGGTTATTGAGGTATTTGATGAAGAAGAGAAGATTCAGATGGATTTCTTGTCGAGAAAGATGCAGATTCGTATTGGAAAAGGTTTGATTGCCGACCTGCAAGCACTTGATTCGGTAGGTTTTCGATTAATTTCATAAATATTTACACGGGAACTAAATCTTGTGTTTGATTTGTTATAATTTTGAATTTTAAAATAAAATAGAAAATGGGAAAATATGTAGAGGCAACGGATGCCAACTTTCAGGAATTAATTAGTGGACCAACACCTGTATTAGTCGATTTTTGGGCTGAATGGTGTGGACCATGCAAAATGATTGGACCAATCGTAGAGGAGTTAGCTGGAGATGTAGAAGGACAAGCGGTGGTAGCTAAAATGAATGTAGATGCGAATTCTGCGGTACCTGCGTCTTTAGGTATTCGTTCAATTCCTACCTTGATGGTATTTAAAAATGGTGAAATGGTGGAGCGTTTAGTGGGTGGAAATATCCCTAAATCTGTTTTAGCAGAAACGTTGTTGAAGCACGCTTAATTTGCCTGATAAACTTTATCCATGGCTTGTAACAAGATGTTGCAAGCCATTTTTATTTCCGCTTGGGTGATCACTAATGGAGGGGCAATGCGCAAGGAATTGTCGCAGAACAAAAACCAATCCGTGATTAAGCCCAGCTGTATACATTCATCAATGACCGCTTTGACGGTTTTGAAATCTTGCATTTCCACGGCAATCATCAAACCTATTCCACGGAATTCTTTGATTATTGGATGCTTTAATAATTCTTTAAATAGAGCGTGTTTCGCTCCTACTTGATCAAGAAGTTGATTATTTTCAATGAATTGTAAGGTCGCTAAGGAGGCGGCACATGAAACAGGATGACCTCCAAATGTCGTAATATGACCCAGTACGGGATCATACGAAAGCGATTGCATAAGTGATTCGCTGGCCATAAATGCACCAATGGGCATTCCGCCCCCCATCCCTTTGGCCGTTAATAGAACATCGGGAATGATGTTTTTAGATTGAAAAGCCCAGAAAGTTCCTGTCCGCCCGAATCCAGTTTGTATTTCGTCAATGATTAAGAGGCAGCCGACTTCGGTGCATCTTGCTCGCAAAGCTTTAAAATATTCTTCACTGGCCGTACGAATACCTGCTTCACCTGCTACAATTTCAATAAAGACAGCGGCTGTTTTTTGGGTAATTGCGCTTAAATCTTGCAATTCACCATGGCGAATATGTCTGATATCCGGTAGTAAAGGACGGAAGCTGTTTTTAAATCCTTCATCACCAGCTAGGGACAATGCGCCTTGACTCGCCCCATGATAGGCTTTGAAGCAAGCAATCATTTCAGTCCTTTTGGTATATCGTTTGGCTAATTTCATAGCCCCCTCAACTGCCTCCGTACCCGAATTTGTGAAATATATTTGGTTAAGGGAATTGATTTTAGTTGATTTTACCAAAGCTTCCGCAAGTAAAACTTGGGGACATTGGATGTATTCACCATAGACCATCAAGTGCATGTATTGATCAAGCTGGTTTTTGATGGCTTGAACTACTTCAGGATTTCGATGCCCCACGTTTGATACCGCAATTCCAGAAATTAAATCGATGTACTTTTTATTGGAAGTATCCGTCAAATAAATATGTTCTGCCTTCACAATTTCCAATGCTAAAGGGGCATCAGACGTTGGCGCCATATATTTCTGAAAAAGTTGTCGTTGAGTTAATCCCATAAGAATTCAAATTTACAGCCTTTTGTTAAATTATCAGTTTTT
>JBJTMZ010000077.1:0-4334 GCA_046073805.1 Aquirufa sp. | reverse complement strand
TCGAGTGCCATTTTTTATGGTTCATTATCGGTGCATATTGGTGCATTTCTATTGTTACGTACGTTTCCATTTTGGGAATATCAAACCTCAGTGCGTGTATTAATTGTGGCATTGGGGTTAACGACGATGTTGATCGCCACGGGAATCGCGCGTGTTCAATCCTCGGTAAAGAGTCAGATTGCCTATGCCTCGATCGCACAAATTGGAATCATTTTTATCGAGATAGCCTTGGGATATGAGTCGTTGGCCTTATTCCACTTTGCTGGAAATGCGTTTTTACGTACTTACCAATTATTGGTTTCGCCGTCGGTGGTGAGTTATTTGATACGCGAGCAATTCTATTCATTTGAACCGCGCGCGAAAACCATTGAGGATTCATTACCACGACGCATCCAGCATAGTATTTATGTATTGTGCTTGAAGGAATGGAATTTGGATACGATGATGTACGAGTTTTTCTGGAATCCATTAAAATGGGCAGGGAATAAGTTGAACTTTATCAATGGAAGACGTTTGATCTTGTTTTTTGTTCCCGTATTTGGATTGGGATATTATGTGATGAAACAAACGCATTTAATTCCAGAGGAGCTTCAAGAGGCGACTCCTATTGTATTTGCCAGTTTAGGCTTGTTATTGGTCTTCAAATCCTTTACGCAAAGACATTCGGTTCGTTTGGCTTGGATATTGGTCATCCTGAATCACTGCTTGGTGGCTTTAGCCATTTCGTTTAATGAGAAATTTGACCAAATGGAAAATGTCCTGTATTTGAGCGGAATTCTGGTGGCAGGTCTAGTGGGTTATTTGAGCCTGCAACGCTTGTTCAAACAAGAGGGCAAAATTACGCTGAGTCGTTTTCAGGGCTTATCAGATACACATCCCAAAATTGCCTTGGTATTCCTATTGGCATGTTTGGGGATGACGGGCTTCCCGATTACCCCAGCGTTTATTGGCGAGGATTTGATTTTCTCACATATCCATGAAGATCAATTCGCCTTAGCTGCGATCGTTTCATTAAGTTTTATTTTGGATGGCTTAGCCGTTATCCGCATTTATGCGCGTGTGTTTATGGGACCTAATTCCAAGACGCATGCTGAATTTTCAAATCGCTATTTTTAAAATACTTACCCATGAAAAATCAAAATTTAGTTCCCAAAGATGGCCTAGCAGGCCTAAAAGAAAATTTCTCGAGTGATGCCATTTCGGGATTTATTGTCTTCTTATTGGCATTGCCTTTGAGTTTAGGTATTGCCAAAGCATCTGATTTCCCACCCATTATGGGATTAATTACTGCCATTGTGGGTGGTATGGTTGTTAGTTTTTTTGCAGGATCTCGCTTAACCATTAAAGGGCCTGCAGCGGGTCTTATTGTAATTGTAGCCGGCGCTGTCAGCGAATTTGGTGGCGGTGAAACGGGTTGGCACTTGGCATTAGGAGCTATGGTGGTAGCCGGTGTTGTTCAGATACTTTTCGGTGTGTTCAAGTTGGGCAAATTGATGGATTTCTTCCCTTTGTCGGCCGTGCATGGTATGTTGGCCGCAATTGGTTTGATTATCATCGGAAAGCAAATCCCGGTCATTCTACACACCTCAGTATCCACGAAGGGTCTAGGACCTTTGGGCTTGTTTGCGCATATCCCTCAATTCGTGGCTAATTTGGATCCAAAGGCGACCTTGATTGGTGTTGTCAGCTTGGCCATAATGATGATTTGGCCCATGATCAAGAATCCAATTATCAAGAAAATTCCTGCTCCGTTAGTTGTTTTGGTTTTAGCAATTCCTGCTCAGATCTATCTACAAATCGCACCGGATGCTTTGGTAAAGATTGGTAATCTTGCCGATAATATTAAAATCAATGCATCGTTCGAGGGTTTCAGTCAAACAGGAGTATTTATCAAGTTTGTGATTATGTTCGCCTTGGTAGGTTCATTGGAGTCATTGTTAACGGTGAAGGCGATGGATATGTTGGATCCCTATAAGCGTAAATCAAATGCCAACAAGGATTTGATCGCTACGGGTATCGGTAATACACTTGTTGCATTTTTAGGTGGATTGCCAATGATTTCGGAGGTTGCTCGTTCATCTGCGAATATTGCGAATGGTGGAAAAACCCGTTGGGCGAACTTCTTCCATGGATTCTTTATCCTTGCCTTTGTATTACTTGCGGCATCCTTGATTGAGATGATTCCAAATGCGGCTTTAGCGGCCATGTTAATCACTGTGGGAATTAAATTGGCGCATCCGAAAGAGTTTATCCATACGCTTCAAATCGGTAAGGAGCAATTATTGATCTTTATTGTGACGATTATTTTTACGTTGGTTGAGGATTTACTTGTGGGTATCGCAGCCGGTATCTTAACGGAAATCATCATCAACTTGGTGAATGGAAAACCTTTGCGTGTTATTTTCAATACTTTGACTGAGGTTACTCAAGAAGAGGATACCTACAAAGTAGAAATTGCAGATGCCGCGGTATTTACAAACTTCCTGGGTATCAAGAGTAAATTGGAGGCAATCCCTGCAAACTACAATGTAGTTATTGACCTATCCAAAACGAAATTAGTGGATCACTCCGTGATGGAGAATTTAGAACACTTTAAGCACGATTATGAGCAGGAAGGTGGTTCGGTAACAATCGTTGGATTGGATTCGCACCGCGCAGTTTCTAGCCATAAAGCTGCTGCGAGGAAAAAGATTTAGTTGGTAAAAGAAAAGTTGAGTTTAATGAATTAATAAAAGTGCGCCTTCTGGGTGCACTTTTTTTTAGGTATGAGGTTAGAGATGACAACTAAGAGTTAAGAACTAAGAGGTAAGAACTAAGAGTTAAGAGTAATTTAGTTCTTAGTTCTTAGTTCTTACCTCTTAGTTCTTAGTTCCATCTCATCTGTCTTGCTATTCGAAATAATTTCAATATATTTAAATCAATTTAAACCTATTGCATGAAACGAAATCCTTGGCTGCTTACGCTAGCCATTTCTCTTTATTGTATTTCAAGTTTCGGACAAAGTTGGGTCTCAGAACCTCGTTTAGGAAAAATGCTTGTTCAGCAAGCATTGAATAAGCCTGTTGGCGCTTCGACGGGGATTCTCATTAACACGCAAAAGCAATTCCAATCCATTGATGGATTTGGATATACCTTAACGGGAGGAAGTGCACAATTGATTTATGCACTGGAAGCCTCGAAGAGAAAGGCGCTCCTGGAAGAATTATTTGGTCTGGGTCCAACGTCCATCGGTATTTCCGTTTTACGCATTGCAGTGGGGGCGAGTGATTTGGATGGACAGGTATTTTCTTATGATGATGTGCCAACAGGCCAAAAGGACCCATTGTTGAAACAATTCTCCTTAAAAGCCTCCCAATCGGATTTAATCCCCTTGATGCAAGCAATTAAAAAAATCAACCCCAAGATAAAATTCATGGCAACGCCTTGGTCACCGCCGGCCTGGATGAAGGATAACCAATCGTCGAAAGGGGGAAGTCTGCTAACAGGGAATTATGAGGTATATGCCAACTACCTTGTTCGCTATTTGCAAGAAATGAAGGCCTTGGGATTAGAAATGGACTATTTAACTCCTCAGAATGAACCCTTGCATCCAGGCAATAACCCGAGTTTACTGATGTTGGCCTCCGAACAAAACCAATTCATCAAAAAGCATTTGGGACCTGCATTTCAAAAAGCCGGATTAAAAACGAAGATTATCGTGTATGATCATAACTGCGATAAGCCCGAGTATCCGCTGGAAATTCTGAATGATCCAATCACACGTAAATACGTGGCCGGTTCTGCCTTTCACTTGTATAATGGAGATATTTCAGCGCTAGGCCAAGTTCGCAAAGCGCATCCCGACAAGGATGTTTATTTCACCGAACAATGGACGGGTGCCAAAGGTGATTTTGCCGGAGATTTCAATTGGCATATTAAAAACGTAATTATTGGCGCGCTCAATAACGATGCCAAAACGGCTTTGGAGTGGAATCTGGCAAATGATCCCAACTGGGAACCGCACACGCCGGGTGGATGTACAGAATGCAAAGGCGCTTTGACCATCGACAAAAATGGTCAAATACTGCGTAACCAAGCCTATTACATCATTGCACAAGCCTCCAAATTCATTCCAACGGGATCTAAACGGATTGAAATAAGTAATTTACCTAATGGCATGAATGGAGTGGCTGTGCTACGGCCCGATCAGCAAGTAGTCGTGCTATTACAAAATGAAACACAAAATACCATTAATACCTCGATAGGTTTAAGTGGAAAATATTGGAATTTGGAGTTAACTAAGGAAAGTACAGTGACGATTTTATTGAACTAAGAACTAAGAACTAAGAGTTAAG
>JBJTMZ010000076.1:0-15644 GCA_046073805.1 Aquirufa sp. | reverse complement strand
AATAAATTAGTAATGATCGGATCACCATGATGATTAACCTTGTCAAGTAATTGATCCAATAATTCATTCATTAATTGATTAGAATCCAAAAGAACCTCAAATTGACTCGGTAAATGCAATTCCTCAATAAATGTAGTGCTAAGCCTTTGAACAAAACTATCAATAGTCATGACAGAAAATAACCCATAATCTTGCAGTAAAAGTTGCTGGGTATCTTTTGCCCGACGAATCAATTCATCTTCCGTGATGAAAGTATTTTCCGCCACATAATCAGTTAGAATCGAATCAATGATGGATCGAAAACCTTGTTGCTCCTTTTCAGGCAATTGATTGATCGAAGCAATGCCATGTAAAAATTCAATAATGCGAGAGCGCATTTCCTCGGCAGCCTTGGTCGTAAAGGTTACGGCTAATATCCTTCTAAAATAACCCCGACGTTCTACTTCGCGAAGCGCTAATTTGATGTACTCCACCGTAAGAGTATAGGTTTTACCGGAACCGGCTGAGGCCGAATAAAGTTGGAGTGACATAAAAAGAGAAAAAAACTATCTACAATGCAAGATAAAATAAAAATAGGATTAATTCGATGTGGTTATTATTCGTATCTTTGTTTCCCGTAATCAATAAACAATTCATTCGAATGTCTGGCAAGGGGAACAATAAAAAAGCGAAGTACATTTTTGTTACGGGCGGAGTAACAAGTTCATTAGGAAAAGGCATTATCGCCTCATCATTAGCCAAGTTATTACAAGCGAGAGGGCTAACTTGCACCATCCAAAAATTTGACCCTTATATCAATATTGATCCAGGCACGCTGAATCCTTATGAACATGGCGAATGCTATGTAACAAATGACGGCGCTGAAACGGATTTAGATTTAGGACACTATGAGCGGTTTTTAAATACTCCTACTAGTCAAGCCAATAACATTACAACAGGTCGTGTTTACCATAATGTCATTACCAAAGAACGTAAAGGTGATTATCTAGGGAAAACGGTCCAAGTGGTACCGCACATTACCGATGAAATCAAGCGTAATATTTTGATTTTAGGCGAAACAGGAAAATTCGATATAGTAATTACAGAAATTGGAGGATGTGTGGGTGATATTGAATCCCTACCCTTTATCGAGGCTGCTCGTCAATTAAAGTGGGATTTAGGGGAGAAAAACACCTTATTTATCCACTTAACACTTATTCCATATTTAGCATCTGCGGGGGAGCTAAAGACAAAACCTACCCAACACTCGGTTAAGCAATTATCGGAGTCGGGAATACAGCCCGACATTTTGGTTTGTCGGACCGAACATGCTATTCCGCAAGAAATGAAACGTAAGATTGGTTTATTCTGTAACGTTTCAGAACAAGATGTCATTGAAGCAAGAGACGCCGAAACCATCTATGATGTTCCTTTATTAATGAAGCAGGAACGTTTAGACAGCCGAGTGTTATACAAATTAGATATCTACAATGATAAGGATTCTAACCTAACGGCTTGGTCAAACTTTTTAACGAAGCTTAAGAACCCTAAATTTGAAATAACGGTCGGTCTTGTAGGTAAATACGTCGAATTAAAGGATTCTTACAAGTCGATCGCCGAAGCATTTATTCATGCGGGTGTTGCCAATGAAATCAAGGTAAACGTCAAGTGGATATCCTCAGAAACCGCAGAAGATAATATCGAGGAATTATTAGCAGGATTGGATGGAATTTTGGTTGCCCCTGGTTTTGGAGAACGCGGAATTCAGGGAAAAATCAATGCTGTTAAATATGCGCGTGAGAATAATATCCCATTCTTAGGAATATGTTTGGGTATGCAATGTGCTGTTATTGAGTTTGCTCGAAACGTAGTAGGTTTAGAAGGAGCTCATTCCTTTGAAATGAATCCGGAAACATCTTTCCCGGTCATTGATTTAATGAATTCACAAAAAGATGTCTCGGAAAAAGGGGGAACCATGCGCTTGGGAGCCTACCCTTGTAAAATTGAAAAAGGTACGCATGCCTATAAGATTTATGGTAAGTCATTGATTCAAGAACGCCATCGACATCGTTATGAATTTAATAATGCCTACATAGATCAATTTCATCAGGCAGGAATGGTGACTTCAGGAATTAATCCAGATACCAACTTAGTTGAAATTGTCGAGCTACCCAATCATCCATTTTTCGTGGGTGTACAATTTCACCCAGAATACAAATCTACCGTAGAGGCACCTTCGCCCCTATTTGTTCAATTTATCAAAGCGGCTTATCAACATGCCGTTCCTTTCATCAAAAACGCTAAATAGTTTTAGAATTAGATACTATGGATAAGAATTCAATATCAGGCATTGTACTTATTATGGCCATGTTACTTGGCTATCAATACTTTTTTGCCCCAAAAGAACCGCTTGCAGTTAAGAAAGAAGTTGCAGCTCAAACTGTCACTAAATCAACAACCAAACCTGCCGCAGTAGCTGTCATTGCCGATTCAACAGTTCAAATTAAGGAGAGTTTAAGCACCTTAGAAAATGAAAACCTAAAAATTACACTTTCTAATTACGGGGCTAAATTAGTTCGTGTTGAATTGAAAAATTACAAGAGTTACAAGAACTACACCCAAGGGAAAAATGCAGGTATTGTCTTATTTGATGCGAATAAAGATGTGTTTGATGTAGAAATACCTACTAGTGGCAAAAAATTGGCTTTATCTAAATTGGTTTATCAAGCCCAGGCAAACAGTAATCAAGTTATTTTTACGAGCCAACTGCCCAACGGAAAAAAAATTAGTCAAACATATCGTTTGCCATCTTCGGGATATGAACTTTCCTATTCGGTTGACGCAAAGGAAATTTCATCAGAACTTACAGGTAATGAGTATTTTATACATTGGAAAGAGAATGTAACTCAAACGGAAAAGGATGCACAGGAAGAAAGAAAGGCGACCATCAATTATTTATTAACGGAAGATGAAGAATTTGATAATTTAAGTGAAAATCCATCAAGTGTCAGTAATGAGAATTTAAGTCAATCTATTCAATGGCTAAGCTTTAAGAAGAAATATTTCTTAGCAGGTCTGGTTCCCCAAGGTACCTTATTTACAAAAGCGAATTTAACGGCTACCCCGAACACAACAGACTCCATTAACATCAAAACATTGGATGCCCAATTAGTGGCCCCCATGGGAGATTTAAGCACAGGTAAGTCCAACTTTAAATTCTACTTTGGACCGAATGATTATTCCATCGTAAAGAACATAGCACCTGCTTTTGGGAAGAATGTTAAGTTGAGCTACGATTTCTTATTACCTATCACGAAATACATCTTCGTGCCCTTGTTTGGCTTCCTAGAAAGTATCATATCCAATTATGGTTTATTGATTGTTTTATTAGTATTGATAATAAAAACAGCATTGCTGCCATTGACGTACAAGTCCTATATTTCAATGGCTAAAACCAGAATCTTAGCTCCTGAAATTGCGGCGATCAAAGAGAAAATTGGAGATGATCCGGCACGTGTCCAACAAGAAACGATGAAGCTTTATGGAGAAGTAGGCGTTAATCCACTAAGTGGCTGTATTCCCGTACTTGCTACCATGCCTATTTTAATGGCCGTTTTCATGTTGTTCCCGAATTTGATTAATCTACGCCAGGAATCTTTCCTATGGGCGGAAGATTTATCTACGTATGATTCGATTTTGAATTTGCCTTTCAACATACCATTTTATGGCTCACATATCAGTTTATTCTGTTTATTGATGACCGTATCGCAGTTGGCCTACGGATATTACAACAATCAAATTACGCCTGATCAACCGGGCCAACCGATTAACATGAAGATGATGGCCTACATTACGCCTGTTATTTTTATGTTCGTCATGAACTCCTTCCCTGCTGGATTGAGTTTTTATTACTTCATTTCAAACTTAGTTACGATAGGCCAGCAATTAGCGATTCGCAAATTTGTAAATGAGGACAAAATTAAAGCACTTTTAGAGGCGAATCGCGCGAAAATTAAAGCAGGCGGTGGTGCTAAAAAATCTCGTTTCTCGTCCTACCTTCAAACGCAATTGAAGACGATGGAGGAACAACAAAAGGCTGCTGCAGAACAGAAGAAAGGCAAGAAAAAATAATGGCTACGTTAAGTTCAATATATTTCGAGAAGGCAAAGAAACTGATTCCGGGTGGGGTAAATTCGCCTGTGCGAGCCTTTAAATCGGTAGGCGGAAATCCCGTATTTATCCAATCAGCGAAGGGAGCCTACCTGACCGATGTAGATGGAAATCAATATATTGATTTAATTGGATCGTGGGGGCCAATGTTGTTCGGTCAGGCGCACCCTGCAATTGAAAATGCAGTACGCGAAGCATTGTCCGATGGATTTTCATTTGGTGCACCGAGTTTGAAGGAAGTTCTCATCGCAGAGAAAATCATTTCCATGGTACCATCGATCGAGAAAGTTAGACTCGTCAATTCAGGTACCGAGGCGACCATGGCTGCTATTCGATTAGCGCGTGCCTATACCAAACGGGATAAAATCATCAAATTTGAGGGATGTTACCATGGTCATGGGGATTCATTTTTGATCGCAGCAGGTTCGGGAGTGGCTACCTTAGGAACTCCTGATAGCCCAGGGGTTACCGTTTCCACCGCACGCGATACCTTAACGGCTATTTACAATGATTTATCTTCCCTGAAAACCTTGTTTGAAGCTAATCCCAACGATGTTGCTGCCGTGATCGTTGAACCCGTCGTGGGCAACATGGGGCTTGTGATCCCTGAATCCGGGTATTTAGAAGGATTACGAGAATTGTGCGATGAATATAATGCTTTATTGATATTCGATGAGGTAATGACGGGTTTTCGTCAATCAGCTAGTGGATTTCAAGGCGTATGCGGAGTTCAGCCCGATTTAACCACCTTAGGTAAAATTATCGGCGGTGGGTTACCCGTGGGTGCCTATGGCGGAAAAGCGGAGATTATGGACATGATTGCTCCGTCAGGACCTGTTTACCAGGCAGGTACATTGAGTGGAAATCCCTTAGCAACAACGGCTGGCTTAGCCATGTTAAATCTAATTACATCAGACGAGGATGTTTATATCCGTTTAGCTCAAAAAGGAAAAACGTTAAAAGAAGGCATTCAGTCTCAATTAAAGCAATTGGGAAAGAATTACACCGTCAATCAGTTGGGATCCATGTTTACACTCTTCTTTACAGAGAGTCCCGTAAAGAACTTCAACGATGCAAAAACATGTGATTTAACGTTGTTCGGACGATATTTTCAAGGCATGCTTAAAAGAGGTATATACCTCCCTCCTTCCCAATTTGAATCTTGGTTTTTATCAGACGCACTAGGGGAAGTCGAAATGCAGAAAATTTTGCAAGCGAGCGAGGAAACGCTCACGGAAATGTTCTCCTAACATGCGATTCAGTGTCATCATACCCGTTTATAATCGTCCACAAGAATTGGATGAACTTTTAACGTGTTTGACAAAACAAGACTATAAAAATTTTGAAGTCCTGGTCATTGAAGATGGCTCCAGCATCAAAGCCAATGATGTTGTTGCCAAATATGAAGGCCAACTTGATATTCACTATTTCGTGAAAGAAAATGGTGGACAAGGTTTTGCCCGTAATTATGCCTTCGAACGTGCAAAAGGAGATTTCTTTATCGTATTAGATTCGGATGCCTTAATTGAAGCCAACTATCTTAATGAGGTCTTAACGGGTATTAATAAAGGTCAACTTGATATCTTTGGTGGCCCTGATAAAGACCATCCATCCTTTACACCCGTACAAAAAGCCATCAGCTTTGCCATGACCAGTTTATTCACAACGGGGGGAATCCGGGGTAAAGAAAAGAATGTAGGTGGACAATTCCATCCGAGAAGTTTTAATATGGGTATTTCTAGACAAGTTTGGGAAGCCAGCCAAGGGTTTAAAATCACTCGAATGGGGGAAGACATCGAATTCAGTATTCGCTGTATTTCTTTAGGCTTTAAATCCGGGTTAATACCTGAGGCATTTATCTACCACAAACGCCGAACAAGTTTTCAGCAATTTTATAAGCAAATACATTTCTTTGGTCGGGCACGTATTAATATCAGTCGATTTTTTCCGAAAGAACTCAAGTGGGTTCATTTTTTCCCAGCCTGCTATTTCATCTATTTCTGGAATACAATCTTGCTTAATATACTCTTGCCAACATTAGGGAACCTATTATTTATAGGCTTAATGATTTATTGGTTGGCCATTTTTATGGATGCGCTCCGACAAACAAAAAGCCTAAAAGTGAGTCTTTTAGGCTTAATTGCGGCGAATATCCAACTATTGGCTTATGGCCAGGGATTTCTCGAAGAAGGGATCAAAAAACTTACCAATACTTCCCAGGAATAAGGTAATTCTGCACATAATCCTTAACTCCTGCCTCCAAACTATAAAATTCCTTTTCGTAGCCAATTGAACGTAATTTATCCATATTGGCTTCAGTAAAATATTGATACTTATCACGAATGTCTTCCGGCGTATCAATGTAATTTATCGAAACCGGTTTGTCCATCGCTGCGAAAGTCGACTTACCTAAATCATTGAATTCACGGGCAATCCCTGTACCTAAATTATAAATACCTGAATTCTTACGATGCTCCATTAAGAAGATACAAACTGAAACCAAATCCTTCACATAAATAAAGTCTCTACTTTGTTGTCCGTCCCCATAATCCGAACGGTGGGACTTAAATAGCCTTAAACTACCCGTTTCATTAATTTGACGAAATGCATGCCAAATAACGGACGCCATTCTTCCTTTATGGTATTCATTTGGACCATATACATTAAAAAACTTTAAACCTGCCCAAAAGAAAGGCTTTTTGTCTTGTTGTAAAGCCCAAATATCAAACTCATTCTTTGAATCACCATAAGGATTTAAAGGCTTTAATAACGGGATAGTTGCCTCGTTATCATCATATCCCAATTCCCCTAATCCATAAGTCGCCGCCGAAGACGCATAGACTAATGGAATTTGATAGGCAACACATTTATTCCAAATCATCTTGGAGTAATTGACATTTAACTCATCAAAAATCGACTTGTCAAATTCCGTTGTATCCGTACGTGCCCCAATGTGGAAACAAAATTCCACCTCGCGATAATTTTCATCTAACCAATTCGCTAGTTTTGATCGATCGATACGCGACATGATCTTCTTCCCTTCTAAGTTTTTGTTTTTATCGGGAAAAGAAAAATCATCAACTGCAATGATGTAATTAAAATTCAATTCATTTAAGCGAGCAATCAAGCCACTTCCTATAAATCCCGCAGCACCCGTTACAATAATCATAATAAAGCTATTTAAGCAACAAATTTACGCATATTCTCAATAGCTTTTGTACCTTTGTTGAATAATTGGATCGTCTGCTATTGTTTTCCCAGACATCCTTCACAAAAACTGAAAACAATGGTCTACGTAATCCGTAAGGAACATTTTAATGCCGCACACCGGCTCTTCAATCCCGCCTGGTCAGAAGAAAAAAATCAAGAAGTATTTGGCTTATGTGCAAACAATAATTGGCATGGGCATAATTTTGAATTAATCGTTACGGTCAAAGGTCTTCCCGACCCTGATACCGGTTTTGTGTTTGATTTAAAAACATTAGGCGATTTAATCAAACAAGAAATAATCGACAAAGTCGACCATAAAAACTTGAATTTGGATGTCGATTTTATGGAGGGCAAATTAGCTAGTTGTGAGATTCTCATCATGGAATTTTGGAAAATACTAGCTCCAAAAATTAAAGCCCATTCGAAAACGGCTACCTTGCATAAGTTACATCTAATAGAAACAAACAAAAATTCCGTGGAATACTTCGGTGAATAAGGCATGAAATACTTTATTTTGGCAGGCGAAAAATCAGGGGATTTACATGGATCTCATTTGATTCAAGAGATCCGACAACTGGATCCGCAGGCCGAAATACAAGCATGGGGAGGTGATGGCATGGAAGCTGCTGGAGCTGAAATATTAATCCACCACAAGGAATTGGCCATCATGGGATTATTGGGGGTTTTGCAAAATTTAGCCCGATTAAAAAAACTGTTTCTACTATTTGGCCAACATATCCAATCGTTTCAACCCGACACCATCGTTTTCATCGATTATGGTGGATTTAACTTGAAGGCAGCACGTATAGCTAAATTAAAAGGATTCCATACTCAATTTTATATTGCACCCAAGGTATGGGCTTGGAATAAAGGCAGAATTGATGACATCAAAAAGTGGATAGATGAACTTTATGTCATCTTTCCCTTTGAATTAAAACTGTTTCAAGAAAAAGGTATCCATACGCACTATGTGGGCAATCCCTTACAAGATGCCGTAGTCAATTTCAAGACCAATAAGGAATTTTTACTGAAGAACCCCTTAAAAAAACCTTATATCGCCTTACTCGCTGGTAGCAGAAAACAAGAGATTAAAAGTGCTATGCCTGTTTTCAACCAATTGAAAATGGAAAATCCGCAATGGAATTTTGTTGTTGCAGGCCTAAGGGAATGGCAAGAACTTTATAGCAATTATTCCATTCCGATCGTTTATGACCAAACCTATGATTTACTTAGTCATGCAGAGGCTGCCGTGGTTACCTCGGGTACAGCCACATTGGAAACGGGTTTATTCAAAGTACCGCAAATCGTCGTGTATAAAACGGATTGGTTATTTTATTCACTCGCCAAGTTGTTAGTCAAGATTAAGTTTATTTCACTGGTAAACATCATCTTGGATAAATTAGCGGTGCCAGAATTGATACAGGTTGAATTTACAAGCCAACATATTCAATGGCGACTAAAGGACTTATTGAATCCCAATAGCCTCATCAGAAAACAGCAAAACTTAGATTACGAGCATCTAGCCGAATTAATCGGACCAGCCGGTGCATCCAAAAAAACGGCTCAATTGATTGTTGGCGCTGCTCAATCAGCTAAATAATTCTTTATCCAAGATTTTTGAACACCTGGAATAGTCTCGTAATAGTGAGCAATATCTTTCTTATCGAGTTCAAAATCACCGGTTGGATAATAAGGCTCACGAATACGAATTTCCTTATTCACGTAATCAAAACCAATCATCATAATAGGAACATTGGCTTGAACGGCAATATGATAGAATCCTGTCTTAAGTTTGTCCACATCCTTCCGAGTACCCTCAGGGGCAAGCACCGCATGAAAACTTTCTTTACTGTTATAGATATCGACGATCGAACTTACCAGGTTCGTATTTTTGGATCGATCCACGGGATAGCCGCCCAAACAAGAGAAAATTTCCCCAAATGGTCCCTGAAAAAGTTCTTTTTTGCCCAATATAAAATAGGTAATTTCAGCATGGAACGAGCACCTAATCCAATCGGAAAATCTTTCCATGTTGCGTGTGGGCATACAATGACCACCGTTTTAGGTAGGTCTCTGGGGATATTACCGACCAACTTCCATCCGGAAACCTTAAAAAGAAAATCAAAAACAGGGCTCGAAACTAACATAAGCTTTGCATATACTTTTTAATTTGTTGAATTGACGTACTCGGTTGAATAAGAACTGCGTCCCAACCGAAATTGTTTGCGGCCTCGACATTGTGCGCATTATCATCAAAAAACACAATCTGATGATTATGTAAATTATTCAGGTCACAAACTTGTTGGTAGATGTTTGCATCCGGTTTAACCAAACCCATTTCAAAAGACAAATGAATATTCGTAAACGCATCAAATAGATTGAAATTGGGGTATTGAGTACTCAAAAATAAATCCGAATGAATTTTACTTGTATTACTCAATAAATAAAGCGGATACTGTGACTTAAGATCAGCTAAATAATCACTCGTTTCGGGTTGAATAGGTAAAAGTAAGGCATTAAACGCCCTGTTGAATTCAACTTGACTACAAGTTAATTGAAAACGTTGAACTATACGATTTTGGAAATCATCACAAGATTCTAAGCCCGACTCATAGGAAACCCATAGCCCCTCATCTAATGTAATTTGCTTAATGTCTGAAGCGGAATAGGCAGAACCATATTCCGCAAAAGCTTGATAGGTCTTATCTAAATCGATAGGAAGCAAAACATTCCCTAAATCAAAGACAAGAGCTATGGGCTTCTTCATCAATTATTCTACGACTACTCCCATTTTACCAAACTTCTCAATGCGAGCCATGATGCGCTCTTGTGGATCTATTTGATTTAATTTTGCTAACTCTTCTTTAATCACCGATTTGATTTTAGCCGCAGCTGCATCCGGATCTAAATGCGCACCTCCAAGCGGTTCAGGAATAATCCCATCGATTAAGCTATTCGACAACATATCTTCTGCCGTTAATTTTAATGCCTCAGCCGCTTGTTCTTTGTAATTCCAAGAGCGCCATAAAATAGATGAACAAGATTCAGGCGAAATAACCGAGTACCAGGTATTTTCCATCATAAGTACCTTATCCCCAACAGCTATCCCCAGTGCACCACCTGAAGCTCCTTCACCAATAATGATACAAATGACCGGAACCTTCAACATGAACATATCACGTATATTTCGCGCAATAGCTTCACCCTGACCACGCTCCTCCGCCTCTAAACCCGGAAAAGCACCTGGCGTATCAATGAAACATACAATCGGTTTATTAAACTTCTCTGCCATTTTCATTAAACGCAAAGCCTTACGATAGCCTTCCGGATTTGGCATACCAAAATTGCGTAATTGACGCTGCTTGGTATTCCGTCCTTTTTGTTGGCCAATAAACATCACGGAAAAATCATCATCGATATTACCAAAACCTCCCACCATCGCTTTATCATCCGCAACAGATCGGTCACCATGAATTTCAATAAATTCCGTGCAAATCTTCTCGATGTAATCAAAAGTATAGGGACGATCAGGGTGACGAGATAATTGGACACGTTGCCAACGAGTCAAATTAGCGAATGTTTCCTTTTTCAATTCTAAAATTTTATCGGTGAGTGATGCCACAGCAGCTGTAACATCCACATTATTTTCCAATGCCAATTTTCGCATCTCAATCAACTTGTCCTCTAACTCGGCAATTGGCTTTTCAAATTCTAATAATGTTCTCATGCTGGTTCTAATTGTACGAATACAAAATTAAAGATTAAAGTGTGAAAGTCTCAGACTTCTCGGGTAAAATAACGTTTGAAAAACCTAAACGTCTAATTTCATCTCTGAATTCTAACATACTTTCCTCCTCTCCATGGGATAAAAAGATCGTTTTCAAATGTTCAGGTTTTTGATCCGCCACAAACTTTAATAAACCTTTTTGGTCGGCATGTCCCGAAAACACATCAATCTTCCGAATCGTTGCATTCACTCGATATTCTCGATCTTTGACACGAATTAAATCTGTCCCCTCCATCAGTTGGCGGCCCAAGGTACCCTCTGCAGCATAACCAATCAGTAAAATGGTCGCATAACTATTCGAAATATTG
Source organism: Aquirufa sp. (assembly GCA_046073805.1). Taxonomy (GTDB): domain Bacteria; phylum Bacteroidota; class Bacteroidia; order Cytophagales; family Spirosomataceae; genus Aquirufa. The sequence continues at coordinate 4,190 of JBJTMZ010000076.1, read as the reverse complement.
TCGGCAATATGTTGCTCTACGCGTCCCCCAGAAATCATCCCTGAAGATGAAATGATGATACAAGGCTCATGGTAATTACGAATCGCGCGAGATTCTTTCTCACTTTGCAAAAAGATTAAATTCTCGACATCGAATAAATCGTCGTATTCTTTCTGAAAAGCGCGCGCCTCTGGATTTAAATATGCTAAATATTTTGAATAAATCCGCGTAGAACTTTTTCCCATCGGACTATCCGTAAAAACACGAATTGCCGGAAATCCTCTTTCCTCAATTAAGCGATTCAACGTATATAAAACCGCTTGTGTCCGACCCACAGAAAAGGCAGGAATAATCAAACGCCCCGGTTTGTCTAAACAGGTTTCTTTAATAACAGCTCCTAAGGCATCAATAGGCTCTTGCTTGTCTTCATGCACCCGATTACCATACGTGCTCTCACAGACTAAATAATCGCAAGGAGGCATCGGAAATGGGTCTATGTGCAAAGGATAGTTGTACCGACCAATATCTCCGCTGAAACCTAATGTCTTCGTTTCGCCATCCTCAGTAATTGAGAAATAAAGATGGGCCGCTCCTAACAGGTGACCGGCAGGAACAAATGTTAATTCAAGTCCAGGTTTAATGACAAACTTTTTATTGAATTGAAGCGTCACAAAATTACCCAATGAATCTTCGACGTCTTTTTGGAGGTATAAATCTCCCCGACGAAGCAAACGATCCATTTGCTTATGTTTTTTTCTACTTTCCCCTTGCGCAGCCCGAAGTTTACGTAAATGTAAATTGGCAGAATCCATCAGTAATAAAGCGGCTAACTCAGCTGTGGGAGGTGTACATAATACTTGCCCCTCATAGCCCTCACGATACAGCATAGGAATATTACCCGAGTGATCAATATGCGCGTGCGTTAATACAACTAGGTTAATTAATGACGGATCAAAAGGAAAAAAAGGTGCGGGTTCATAGGGTACCTCGAAATCAATGGAACGCTCCATGTCGGTACCACAATCAATTAGAATTTTATAACCATCTTCGAGCTCCAACAAATACATTGAACCGGTAACTTGTTTGGCTGCTCCTAGAAACTGTAACTTCATAAGTAGAAAGAAAATAGGGCCACGAATGGCCCCAATACTCTACAAAAATACAAGTATTTTCTATAATTACGAATTATTTAACCTCACGCGCGAATTTAGCTTGCGCCGCATCAAGCTCCTCTTTGCTTAAATCCCGATCGGCAATAATCGTACGATAACGGAATGTTACCGACTCCCCTTTTTTCAAGGTATAGTTTAATGAGGCTTTTCCATTGCTAAAAACCGAAAGGCCTAAAGGATTAATCGCAAATAATCCATAACCACGTGCATGCCAATAACTCGGATAAGTCACATTTGATGGATGATCCAAAATAGCCACATTGATCGAATGGTTATCCATTTTTCCAGTTAAATTCATCCACTTGGCACGTGTACTCCAAACAGCCTCACCCTGAACACCTTCGCTGCTGATGTAATTACCCGTAACTCCCGTATTATCCATTACCGGAACTTTGGTTTCCACGCCATGTGCATCTGTGAATACATCCGGCTTATTCGACGGAATTTCCAATTGACGAGCGACACGAATGGCAAACATACCATCTTTTACATCTTTAAATGTAACGATATCCGAAACGGCCTTCAATGTCGTGATCCGATCAATGATGCGGATATCTTTTGAACCGGAAAAAATATATGTTGTCGTTTCATCTAATACCTTTTTCCCTTTCCCGTCTTCATCTATCCAAGAAGCGGTCACAGCTAACGAACCTATCGGTCCAGCAACCATCTTACCAACACTTTCATGTCGGATGGTACCCATTTTATGTGATTTTAATGATTCTACGATGCTATTCGAATTATTCCAATAATCATAACCATTCACATCTTCATAATTTAACCACATACCCACGTGATGTGGATGATCTACGCGTTCACCTGGACGAGGCGCCATTGGATAACCGCGGGTAATCGTAGTTCCTTGAGCAGATAATATAGGAAACAAAACTGCTTTCTTTAACTGACTTTCTCCCGGAAAGAAATAGGATGTAAAGTACTTCCCTCCTACTAAAACGTCCACTTTATCTGTTTTTTTTACGAAGGATACAGGCTCTTGTGAAAAAGCCATGTACGATAAACATGAAAAAAATAAAATACAAATTCGCTTCATACCAAGGTGTTTAAAGTAAAATTCCGGAGAAACCTTCTCCGGAATTATTACAAAATAAAGAAATCAAATCTAGATTAGTATCCTGAGTTTTGTGGGAAACCACCATTCTCAGAAAGGTCAACTTGCTTTTGAGGAATTGGACGTACATAGTGAATATCACGAATGTTCGCTGCAGCATCTGAGTTATACAACTTCACACGCTCCACTAAATTACCCCAACGCTTCAAGTCCATCCAACGCGTTTGCTCACCAGCTAGCTCACGAGCACGCTCTTCCATGATTAAGTTCATATCCACAGATGTAACTTTCATGTTTTCAGCTTTTCCAGCAGCTGCCGCACGAACACGAACCGCATTGATTGCAGCAACAGCTTCAGCTTGCTTTCCTAATTTGAATTGAGCTTCTGCCAACATCAAATAGGTATCAGCCAAACGATGAACGAAATAATCACGGCTACCGTTCTCATACGTCATATCGGGACGTAGTGGATCGAAGAACTTCTTCAAAGTTGGGAACAAAGCATAATTGTATAAGCTAGGAACCAATACTTGGTATTTCTTCGCCTTACGTTCTTCTAAAGACATCTCATATCCTGGGATGAAAATAGTCGTATCACCAGCTTTGTATGTTACAGTTGCTTTGGTCGCATCAAACGTAGTATTGTAAGTACCAGGCTTATTTGACAACCATGTATCCTTAAATGTTTTCTTGTAACGCGTATCGTTAACACGATCTGCAAAAACAGTGTTCAATAAATAAGGAGTTGGCTTCAAACGCTTAAATGGACGACCATTTGCTACGTCACGCTGCATACCTGGTTGAACGTCATATTGCATACCGAAGTACAAGTGAAGCTTGTTACCTTGGTTATCAATAAAACCATTCGTCAAAGGATCCGATGTATATTGAACGGCAAATACAACCTCATCATTGATTTGATTCGCTTGATCAAACACTTGATCAAAATCAGCTAACAATTTGAAACCGTAGTTATTGATAACGTTGTTACATAATGTAGCAGCATTTGCATAATCCGTTGCTTCAGCAAACTTAGATGAAGCACGCGTCAAATATACTTTTGCCAACAAGTTCTCAGCAGCCGCCTTCGTCGCACGACCGTAATCAGACGACGCTTTCTTGTTTTCCAAAGCTGGAATAGCAGCTAATAAATCAGCTTCAATTTGCTTGTAAACGGCTTGTTCTGTCGCACGAGTTGCTGTTTTAGTTGGACCAGTCGTTTCCTTCAAACGTAAATCCAAAGGACCAAACTGTTGAACTAAAATAAAGTAATAATGCGCACGCAAATACTTCATTTCAGCAACACGTTGAGCTTTAACGGCATCAGAAAGACCCGTCACTGAAGGAGCACGATCAATTACTGCGTTAATGGTATTGATACCTTTGTAAGTATCATCCCACAATTCAGCTAAAATAGATACCGAAGAAGTTAATTGTGAATCATAAAAGTGAAAACCTTTAAATGATCCATCTGCTCCTGCTGAGTAAATATCAGTACCGAATTCAGACATGGATAAACCACGCTCTGTTGCATAGAATGAACGCAATGGCGTATAAGCTGCGTTTGTCGCCGCGATAAAACCTGGCGTCGTAGCGATGTAGTCATTACTAATGGAAGATACTACTGTCTCCTTTAATAAGTCACTACAAGAGGCAGTACCTAGCATGATCGCAGAGGCAAGACCTAACGTTTTAAGTGAATTTTTGATATATAAACTTTTCATTATTTCGGAGATTAAAATTTAATATTTAAACCAAATGTAGAAACCTGCGTTGCTGGAGTTACGTCATTATTAACGTTACCATTTGATGTTTCAGGGTCAACACCATTTTCCTTGCTGCGATACTTCGAGAAGATAAATGGTTGTTGAATACTTGCATACACACGTAAAGATGCTAAACCTAACTTCTGAGCAGTTTTCGCTGGGAAAGTGTAACCGAAGTTAATGTTACGAACCTTAATGAATGAA
>JBJTMZ010000075.1:0-6723 GCA_046073805.1 Aquirufa sp. | reverse complement strand
CAAAAACGAAGATCAAAAATCAGAAATATACATCGCTTTAGGAAAAATCTATTTAGAAGAGCAGGATTTAACGAAGGCGAAATCTGCCTGGCAAAAGGCCACAAATAACAATCCAAACAAGGGTGAACTCTATTTTCAGTTGGGAAATCTTTTTGCCGATCAAATCCATGATTATGCCCGAGCATCGGCCTATTTTGACTCGGCATCAACCTATTTATCAAACTCAAATCCGAATTATCCAATTGCCATCAAAGCAAAGAAAAATTGGAATAAATATGTTGCCCTAGAACAGATTGTTCAGCAAGAAGACTCCTTACAAAAGCTAGCCAAGCTCTCTTATGCCGACTTAAAATCGATTTATGAAAAAGCGCAAGCTAAAAAAAGCACACAGCATGATTCTTTATCGAAGGTGCAAAATAAAGCAACGAAATTAGTTGTGACGTTTACACGGAGACCACCTAGTGCCGACCAGCAAAGTTTTTATTTCTACAATGAACAAGCACGGATACGAGGTGAGCAAGAATTTACGATGAAATGGGGCATACGCACCTTGGAAGATTATTGGAATCGAAAGAATAAACAAAATGCTCCATCTGTCGGCAATTTGGTCAGCAACAATTCAATCAAAGATAGTACGATTGTCTCTTCGACTACGAGCAGCTCTGATTCCATGCAAATATGGATCGACGCTATTCCCAAAACCGATAAAAAATTAATAGCATCCAACAAAAAGAAGGAACAAGCCCTCTTCGAACTTGGCAAGCATTCCAAGACGCAAATGGGAATGAATACCCTTGCCTTCGTTCATTTGGAGCGTTTAATGAACGAATTCCCTTATACATCTTTTGAGGCGGAGGCGCTCTATTTGCAATACTTAAGTTCCGAAAACAGAACACAAAAAAATAAGTATAAGACACTATTATTCGATCGTTACCCGGACTCCATTTATCGCATGACGATTTTGAAACTTGAATCTGGGACCTTATCGGATTCCAAGGAGCAACAGGCTGAAAAAGCGTACGAAGCAGCTTACGCAGAATTCAAGGCAAACCGGTTTGAGCTTTGCTTAAATTCTTGCCAAACGATAAGAATGCAATTCCCGGGTAGTAAATCGGAGGATAAAGTCGTATTTTTAAGTGCCTTATGCTATGCCGGCCTAAAAGACCGGAATCAGTATACGAAAACATTAACTCAATTTGTCCAACTTTTCCCTGCCAGTCCACTCAAACAGGAAGCAGAGGAAAGATTGAAATCAATCCCCAAAAACTAATACAATATGTTGGAATCCGGGAAATATGAAAAATTCATCCGATTCATCTATCGATTTTTTATTGGATCGACAGTAGGACTGATATTACTCATCCTGGCGGTTAATTTCAATTTTTTATGGCTTTTCGGCGGTATGCCAAGTCTTCAAGAATTAGAGAACCCCAAAAGCCAAATGGCTTCGTTGATCATTTCGGAGGACGGCCAAGAAATTGGTAAGTATTTCCGTGAAAACCGCAATCCTTTAAGTTTTGAGGAACTTCCAGACAATGTGGTCAATACATTGATTTCAACTGAGGATGCTCGATATACCACCCATTCAGGTATCGATATACGATCGATGTTCCGTGTGCTTTTCTCGTTTGGAACCTCAGGTGGAGGTAGTACCATTTCGCAGCAATTAGCTAAAAATCTATTTCATACGCGATCCATGGAATTTGGGGAGGATGATCCGCTCTACATGGGATTATTAATGAAAATAGATGGGGTTCGTACCGTCGTCGCCAAGGTGAAAGAGTGGATTCTAGCGATTCGATTAGAACGTCGGTATACCAAACAAGAGATCCTCGCGATGTATTTAAATGAGGTAAGTTTTGGGAATAATGCCTTCGGAATTCAGGTTGCTTGTAAGACTTATTTTCAGAAAGAGCTAAAGGATATTAGCTTAACGGAGGCGGCAACGCTGATTGGTTTGCTACAAAATCCCTCCTTGTATGACCCACGAATTCGCCCCGAAAAGACACTCGAACGCCGTAACGTAGTTCTAGGCCAATTGGCTAAATATGAGTTCATCACACAAGAGGATTTGCCGAAACTACAAGCGGAAGACTTAAACCTACATTATCGCGTAGAAAACCAGAATACCGGAGCCGCACCGTATTTCAGAGAGGCCATCCGTCAGCAGGTATTGTCGGCACTCAAGGAGCTAAACAAGGATCGACCAGAGGACCAACAGTTGAATTTGTACACGAGTGGATTACGCATCTACACCAGCATCGACTCACGCATGCAAAAATATGCAGACGAGTCGGTGAAGGAACACATGCGTGCTGAACAAAAACTATTTTACGACCATTGGCGAGGGCGAAATCCTTGGGTAAATGAAGAAATGAAGGAAATCAAGGGATTTCTTAAGGATGCGATGCGACGGACTCAACGGTACCGCGACTTGATGGCGGCCTACAACAACGATGAGTTCAAGGTTTGGGAAGAATTACGTAGACCCATCAAAATGACGGTTTTTACTTGGGATGGAGATAAGGATACAACCTTAAGCCCGATGGACTCCTTGAATTATTATAAACGTATTTTGAATTGTGGGATGATGGCGATGGACCCGACAAACGGACATGTAAAAGCTTGGGTCGGTGGAATCAATTACAAGTATTTTAAATTCGACCATATTTCACAAAGTAAACGACAACCCGGTTCTACTTTCAAACCATTCGTTTATGGAGCGGCTATCGAGAATGAAATAGTAACCCCTTGTGATGCGCTGGTGGACGAACCTGTGACTTTTGGAGAAGAAGATGGATTGAGCGGAGGGACATGGACTCCACAAAACTCGGATGGAAAATACAGCTATCAAAACATGAAACTTCGTCGGGCGATGGGATTATCCATCAATACGATTTCCGCGAAGTTGATGAAGCAATTAGGCCCAGCTAAAGTCGCTGAATTCGCACATAAATGTGGTATTGAGAGCTCTTTGCATGAAGTACCTTCACTTTGTTTGGGGGCCTCAGAGGTATCTTTAATGGAACAAGTGGCAGGATACAGTACCATGGCTAATGGAGGAGAACGAATTGACCCTATTCTTGTATTGCGAATTACGGATAAGGTAGGCAATGTGCTAAAAGAATATTCTCCACCTGTGAAAGCGGTTATCAAGCCCGAGACAGCCTATTTGATGACATATATGCTGCAAGGTGCGATTCAGGAACCGGGTGGAACCGCAGAAGGCTTAAAGCGGACTTCCATTGTAGCAGGTAACGAAATCGGCGCCAAAACCGGAACCACTTCAAATTATTCAGATGGATGGTTTATGGGAGTGACCCAAAAAATTGTGGCGGGCGTTTGGGTTGGAGGAGATGATCGAAGTATTCACTTCCGTAGTTTAGCACTTGGACAAGGGGCCAAAATGGCGATGCCTGCCTATGCGAAATTCATGGAAAAAGTCTATGCTGATCAAACACTTGCCATTGAAGGTTATCGAAAAATGCCATTCACCAAACCGGAAAATTTCGCTTTCGACCTCACATGCCTAGGTCGGTCGGCAAGCGCTGATTCGACAGCCATCGTTGATCCCTAAGTAAACAAAATGAAATCAATTGTATACCTAAGTTTTGTCAGTTTATGGCTATTCGGATGCCAACAAACGCAGGAAGAAAAGGAAGAAGCCATCGCAAAAAAAACCTGCGGTTCTTGCCATAAATTCCCGGACCCAAACCTGTTAGACAAAAAGACCTGGGAAACAGGAGTTCTTCCTGAAATGTCATATCGCTTAGGATTGGGGAATCGTTTTGAGCTCATGACTCGTATCTCAGAAGAGCAATACCAAAGCGCCATGCAGCTCAACATCTATCCTGAGACACCGAGTATATCTCAGGAAGATTGGCAGGCCATCGTGAATTATTATACTCGAAATGCGCCTTCAAAACCAACGCCTCAAAAGAAAAAAGAAGCGATAAGTCTTGAGGCCTTTCACTTTAAAGTCGAAGAATACCTCACACCCAAAGATCTAATCGCGGGTGTAACCTCCATCAAAATTCATCCCACGAAACCCGAGGTTTGGGTAGGCATGCGAACACACCAAACAGTCGTTTTGGATGCAAACCTAAAAGCCAAAGACCAATTCGAAACGCGAAGCTCCAATGTATCTACTCAATTTGTAGGACCCCGAACTTTCCTAACCGGGATAGGCAAAATGTATCCCAACGATCAAAAATTGGGAACGATGTATGAATTACTTGGCAGGAAAGCGACCCCCTTATTGGATTCGCTGAAGCGGCCCGTAGACCTACAAGTTGCCGACTTGAACGAAGACCGAATTCTGGACTATGTCATTTGTGAATATGGCTTTGAACAAGGGCAATTGATTTGGGTGGATGGAAAAACAAAGGAGAAACATCCGCTCAAAATGCAAGCGGGGGCTAGAAATGTGGTTATTCGAGATTTTACGGGTGAGGGCAAACCTGACCTGATGGTCTTAACAGCCCAATCGAGAGAAGGGGTTTCCTTGTTCATCAACAAGGGAAAGGGGGCCTTTATTGAGAAACCTTTGTTACAATTTGACGCGGTTTTTGGGAGTAGTTACCTGGAAGTGGCCGACATGAATAAAGATGGATATGCCGACATCATCGTTTCGAATGGCGATAATGCCGATTACTCTTTTTCAAAGAAGGCATTTCATGGGGTGCATATTTTCCTAAATGACCGTCGGAACAATTTCAAAGAGTCCTATTTCTTCCCCGCTTACGGTGCCTCGAAAACAATTGCCAGAGACTTTGACCAGGATGGAGATCTTGACATGGCGATGATTGCCTTCTTTGCAGAAAACGATAAAGGAAAAAACGAAGGATTCCTTTATTTCCAGAATCAAGGAAATATGACTTTCAAAGTCAGCAATTTAGGAATTCCCGAAGGTCCCCATTACATCGTCATGGACGCGGGAGATGTGGATAAAGATGGCGATATCGATATTCTTTTGGGGAATTACCAATTTGGCAAAAGAAAGCCAGGTGAGCATACCCCACCTGGCTTACAAATGCATTACGTAAATAATCTATTGCGCTAGTTTTGCCCCCGCAGGGATAAAGCTTTGTGCTTGGTTACTCTGGCTCAAATAGGACGCACCAAAAGTCCATCCAATCTTTTGTTTATGCCCTTTAAAGGTATAGCTGAAATCTTTACCGACAGGAACATCAGCCTTCACGAATGGACTTACTGGCTTAAACACCTTCATCACACCCCTATTTTGTAAGGCAACGAAAGCAAGCTCGTTTCCGATTTGAATCCCTACGAAGGCTTTAGCATCTCCAGGTACCAAAATGCCTGAATTTGGCATATAATGAAAGCCTTGGGGACCGCCCAATAAAACTCCACCATTCGAAGCATCATAGCGTCCCATGGCTACCTCATTTCCAAAGTTGTTACCGATATAAATGATGTCTAGATATCCATCTTGATTGATATCCAGCACTTGCATTCCATTCAAAGCCGAAACTTGCGCCATAGCAGGTAACTCATGTAATTCAAATTTACCTCCACCCTTATTCTCAATATACATGGAAGCATTTTCGGTCACAGCTAACTTTTGTGCTTTCTTCTTCTCTGCCTCATTCAAGAATGTTTCCTGAGTTACCTTTCCAAAATCTTTGTAATAGACGAATCTTGGACGTGTGGAATTCATCTGCTTATGTGTATCATCCTTACCAAATAAAGGCGCAGAAACAGGAGTTCCCTCGGCATTTTGGAAATACACAAACGGGAAGACATCATAGACTCCATTCCCGTCTAGATCGCCATGCAAAACCTCGACAGGTTGTTTCACATTCGCTCTCAATAGGGTATTTTTACCCATATTTCCCGCGACAAAATCCATATCACCATCTTGGTCAAAATCAGCTGTAGTAATGGAGCCCCACATCCCGGAAGCTTGCTCCAATCCAGTATCCGTCAGTTTCTTCAAGCGACCCTTCGTATTCTGATAGACTTGAATAGGCAAAAACTCTCCCGCTACAATTAAATCAGCCCATCCATCTTGATTGTAATCACTCCAAACCGCATCGCAAAGCAAAGCCTCCTGTAATAATTCAGGAGCCATTTGCGCAGTGACGTCGACATACTTAATCACACCCGGCTTCGAATCATTTCGCAACAAACGCGAAACCGTCCCCTTGGGGTATTGGAATGGCACGTTCCGACCGCTCACAAATAAATCTAAATCCCCATCATGATCAATATCCGAAGCGCGTACGGCTGCATTACTCTCCGTAAATACAGGTAAAGCGTTCTCTTGAAGTGTAAAATTCCCCTTGCCATCATTCTGGTAAATCACATCTTGCGATGTATTGGAACCCACTTTCTCCTCGGTTCCCCCACGGGCGACATAAAGATCTAAATCACCATCTTTATCCATGTCGATGAGCAAACTTCCCAAATCCTCACCCAACTTCTTGGGGGCATCAAATGCTCCTTCCAAGAATTTTTTTATAAATGTTCCATTCGCTTGTTGGAGATAAATGGTGCCCGAATAAAACTTCGCGCCGCCAACAAACATATCTTCCCGTCCATCGCCGTTAATATCCCCTACTGAGGCTCCTGGACCCAATTGAGACATTTTTTGCGGTGTCGTACTTTGGAAATTGAAATCGATAAAATCAAATTCTTTGTGAATATCCGTTAATTGAACCGATTCGCTAATATCTGAAAACAGGGCTTTATCCTGCGTAAACA
>JBJTMZ010000074.1:0-2792 GCA_046073805.1 Aquirufa sp. | reverse complement strand
TTCCCAATAACACAAAGCCCATGTGGGAAACCGATGAATAAGCCACCAATTTCTTCAAATCGCTCATGGCTAACGCATTATAGGCTCCATAGATAATGGACAAAACCCCGAGCCCCGCCATGATCGAAGATGCTTGTAGTGCCTCGGCTGGGAAGAACGGAATCGCCATGCGTAACCATCCATAGGCCCCAATTTTCAAGAGCACGCCCGCTAATAAAACCGATATCGGCGTAGGTGCTTCCACGTGTGCATCGGGTAGCCAAGTGTGCAAGGGAACCAAAGGCAATTTGATCGCAAAGCCGATGAACAACAACCAGAACCCCCAAGCTCTGCCGGAAAGTCCACCCAATAAAAAGCCCGATTGTGGGCTGAACAAGTTATTCGGTTGGCAATTATTCGCATCACTCAAAGCCTGCATGTCGAAACTGTGCACGATTTGATTGGGGGCAATTTCGTGTGCTGCCAAAGCCGTCTGCATCGACTGCAAAGCCTCGATACCGAATCCTTGATTCACCCCCAGTTTTTGCAAGGAAATAGCCGTCTCATATGGGTCCATGTAGGCAAGTGCGATGCCCAACATCACTATGAGGATAAACAGAGAACCGACAAGTGTGTAAATGAAAAACTTCAAGGACGCATAGTTCTTGCGAGGTCCTCCCCAAATACCAATCAGGAAGTACATCGGCAACAACATAAATTCGAAGAAGATGTAAAACAAGAACAAATCCCGCGCCAAGAAACAGCCCATCAAAGATGCGTTTAGCAACAAAACCAAGGCATAATAACCGGCTAGTTTCTCCTTGATATCCTCTGAATTCCAAAGGGCCACGAAACTCACTAAGCCGGTCAACAGAATCAGTCCCAAACTTAATCCATCTACCCCAATCGCGTATTTGGAGACAAATTGTCCCAAGCTACCCAAGTTCAAATGAATCCAATCGTGGGATTCGGCTAACTGAAAACCTACTTGTGTGGTATCAAATACCAAGGCAATTTTAGCCAATAGCAAGAGTTGGATGCCAATCACCCCGATGGCTACGAGCCGCGAGTAGGTGGCACCTAATTTCCCAAACCCGACAACGAGTGAGGCTATGAGTGGCAAGAGAATGATGTATGATAAGTTTCCCATTAATACAAAAGGTAAATTAGGATGAAAACCACTGTAAAGAATACCCAAAACCAATAACGATGCAATTGGGCGGATTGCCACGTGCGTAAGCGTGCCCCCAAGGATTGACTGATGGAGGCAAGCAGGGATACCGAACCGTCCACGAGATGGCGGTCGGTCCACGCACTCATATGTGCAATGATGACTTGTAATTCCGTGAATTTAACCACGATACGATCCACGATTCGTGCATCAAACCGGTGGGCTTTTTGGCCTAGATACCAGGCAAGTCGGTACATTGCCGGCCATAAAAATCCAAGGAATTGAACATTCGTTTTCGGAACCGAGCGCCTTGTCAGGTAGGTAATTCCCAGGCCGGCTATCCATGAGCCTGCCGTGATGCCCAACCAAAATCCAGGGATGTGATAATTTTCAAGGTGAAAGAAGGCCATGAAAACGGAATGCTCGGAATCCATCGGATTCATTGAAATCCAAACGAATAAACTCAAGAAAATCAGTAAACTGATGGGAAGGATTTGAAGCCATTCCGTATGTCCTTTTTCAAGCGTATTTCCGCCTCGATTTTGACCCAAGAAAATGAGGTAGGTTTGTCGGCACATGTAACTCGCCGTCAATACCATACCCAGTCCGAGGGCTGCCAACAATACATAATAATAATTCGCGTAAACGCTATGTTCCGCCGATTGCCAAAGGAATCCCGCGATGTTTTCCTTGCTGTAAAATCCGCTGCTGAACGGAATCCCTAGTATTCCTGCCCCGAAAACCACATAAGCCAGGAAGCTCAAAGGCAATTGTTTGCGCAAACCACCCATTTGGTTAAGACTCTGTGCATCTAAGTCATGGGTCGCTTTTTGATGATGCAAATAATGAATAACCGAACCCGCGGTCAGGAATAATCCGGCTTTGAAAATGCCATGCGTATACAAATGGAACATGGAAGCACTCGAACCCATCCCAAGCCACATCAGGCCTAACTGGGAGATGGTCGAATAAGCCAAAGCCTTTTTGATGTCATTTTGGAACAAGGCCATGAAAGCACCTGCGACCAGAGAGATAGCCCCAATACCTCCCATGAAAAGATGTGCTTCCTCGCCGATAAATGGGAAGACACGGATACCCACAAATACCCCGGCTGCTACCATCGTGGCTGCGTGAATCAAGGCCGAAGCGGGTGTCGGGCCCTCCATCGCGTCGGGCAACCAAGACATTAAGGGAAATTGCGCCGATTTACCAATGCCACCCATGATGACAGCAATGCCAATCAAGGCAGGAGCGGCGCCATGCATTTCGGAAAATAGGCTCGTTCCGAAGTAATTCGACAGGCCAAGTAATCCGAACAACAGGGCGATATCACCGATTCGGTTGAGTAGAAAGGCTTTTTTGGCGGCCTTGATGGCGGATTCTTTTTGGTGCCAGAAGCTGATTAATAGGTAGGAGCATGCACCCACCAATTCCCATGCGCCGTAGAAAAGATAGGTTTGGTCGGTGAGGACCAACAAGCTCATGGAACCGATGAAGAGGTGTAAATAGGTATAATAGCGACCGATTTTGGGGTCTTTTGCTAAATAGGATTTTGAGAAAATTTGGACGAAGAGCGCGACGATGCTGACGAGCAAGAGCAGTAATTGCGCGGATTTGGTCAGCCAAAAATGGGCGCTAATCG
>JBJTMZ010000073.1:0-6111 GCA_046073805.1 Aquirufa sp. | reverse complement strand
CACCAAGGCCACATTATTCACACTAAACGACGATTGTAAGGCCGAATGCTTGTACAAGTTGTTTAACACCACATTGGCCACCGCATCACGCTTCAAATCAAACACGATACGCATTCCCTGGCGATCCGACTCATCACGAATCTCAGAGATACCCTCAATCTTCTTATCATTCACCAAATCCGCACATTGCTTAATCAAGGATGCCTTGTTAACCATGTAGGGAATCTCCGAAACGATAATCTGCTCCTTACCCGTCTTTGTTGTATCAAATGTCGCACTTCCACGAACCACAATACGTCCTCTACCCGTCTCGAATGCATTCTTAATTCCTTGAACACCATAGATCGTTCCTCCCGTCGGGAAATCCGGCGCCTTAATGTATTGCATCAACTCTGGAATCGTGATATCACGGTTATCAATGTAAGCAGTAATTCCATCAACGACCTCCGTCAAGTTGTGTGGCGCCATATTCGTCGCCATACCTACCGCAATACCCGAAGTTCCGTTCAATAATAAATTGGGAATCTTCGCCGGCAATACCGTAGGCTCATCCAATGAATCATCAAAGTTCGGCTGGAAATCAACCGTCTCCTTGTTCAAATCAGACAACATCTCATCCGCAATACGCTTCAAACGCGCCTCGGTATAACGCATCGCCGCAGGTGAATCCCCATCGACCGAACCAAAGTTACCTTGACCATCGACCAAGGGATAACGCAAAGACCAATCCTGCGCCATACGTACCATCGTATCATATACCGAAGAATCACCATGTGGGTGATACTTACCTAATACCTCCCCGACAATACGAGCTGATTTTTTGTAAGACTTATTGTAACTAACTCCTAACTCCTCCATCCCGTAAAGCACCCTGCGATGCACCGGCTTCAAACCGTCGCGCACATCCGGCAAGGCACGAGATACAATCACCGACATTGAATAATCAATGTACGCCCCTCTCATTTCATCTTCGATGTTGATTGGGATAATATTCGTTTGTAATGACATAAATAATGATTTGATTCGTTGAACAAACCGCCCGCAAAAATCTTTCGAAATAGAAAAACAAAGCGGTTTTTCAATAGTTACAAATATCCTTAATTCTCCCTATTTTTCCAAGAAAAAATTCAGTAAATCTGATTAATATAATGTGCAATATTTACCTTTGTTTCATCAACAAAAAAGAAAGCCTTGAGAAATACATTTAACCTCTTCAAACAAGTACTTTTTTTATCCTTGATATCGGCATTTTCAATGCCAACATTCGCCCAAAATATCACCCGAGGGCCCTATTTTCAAATGACCTCGAGCTCTTCAACTCGAATTCGTTTTCGAACCGACGTGGAAAGTAAACCTTCTATTTTAGTTGGTAAATCCCCCAACAGTTTAACACGTTCCATTAAGCAAACCAACTTTACGAAAGAACATGAATTAACTATTGATTCACTGAGTAGCAATACACGGTATTATTACAAAGTTGTCACCCCTACTCAAACGATTGGGGATTCTACCTTTTACTTTCAAACAGCCCCCAACAAAGGATCCAAAAATAAATTTAGTTTTTGGAGCACGGGCGATATGTACCCCGGCCAACCCCAACTTGACGTACTGAGTGGATTTCAAAAATTCATTGGTAACAAATATACCAACCTATATCTTACCTTAGGCGACAATGTGTATAGTGGAGCGAATGATGCCGACTTCCAAACGAACTTTTTTCAAGTTTATCAAAGCCTTCTAAAACAAAGTACCGCCTTTCCAGCCGTTGGTAACCATGATTATGACTACACGAGCCAAAAACAAGACGACCCGAGTATTGCCTATTACCAAAATTTCAGTCTTCCCCAAAAAGCTGAACTAGGTGGTATCTCTTCCAACAAAGAAGCTTATTATTCATTTGATTATGGAAACGTACATTTTATCTGTTTGGATCCACATGCCTATGGAGAAGACAATGTCCGACTCTGGGAAAATAACACTTCAGCCCAACTAGCTTGGCTTGAACAAGATCTAAAAAACAATACACAAGATTGGACCATTGTTTACTTCCATTACCCAATTTATACGAAAGGTAGCTACGACTCAGATTCAAATACAGGCTTCAACCTGCCAATCTATAACTTAAGAAACCTTTTAGTCCCAATTTTTGATAAATATCAAGTCGACATGGTACTAACCGCGCACAGCCATGTTTATGAGCGCAGTAAGCCGCTAAAAGGACACACAGGCACTTCAGACACCTTTGATCCCAATAAACACAACCCACAAATTTCTACCGGGAAATACGATGGTAGCGACAACTCCTGCCCCTACCTGTTTGAATCAAGCAAACCTAGCCAGAATGGGACCTTGTATATTGTAAATGGAGTCGGTGGAGGTACCAAACCTTCGAGACCCGACAGCCCACATAAAGCCATGTATTACACGAATGCGTCCGTAAATGGCTCATTCTATGTAGAAATTGAGAACAATCGTTTAGACGCCAAATTTCTAGACACCAACGGTGATATTCTCGATAAATTTACCGTATTCAAAAATCTAAATCTAAAACCCACCACGAACCTAACGATTGATTATGGGAAATCGACCGATTTAGTTGCCTCTTGGATAGGTCAATACAATTGGTCAACCAATCAAACCAGCTCAAAAATTACTGTAAATCCCTCATCAACTACCTCATTCCAGGTGAATGACCCCCAGAAGTGCTTTACAGAAAAATTTAATGTTAGCGTAAATGCCCCATTGGGAACATTGGAATCTCGTCAAATACCTTTTGATGAACTGAAAGTTTATAACCTTCAAGGGCAATTAATCAAGCAGTATGACCAAAAAGGAAACTTAACGGATGAAATTATCCATGAATTACCTCAAGGCTCGTATATCCTGAGAGTCTTGTGGAATGGTCAAGAAAAATCTATGAAAATTATTCGTTAAGAATTTGAAACAGACGATTCACGAACCACCAATTGAGTCTTCAAAACCTCAATTACCGGCTCTCCTACCTCTGAACGACCTTCGATTTGATCAATCAAAAGCTTCAATGCCAATTTTCCGATATCCTCCAAAGGCTGAGCAACCGAAGAAATCGTCGGTGAAACCACCTCACAAATTGGCTCATTATTAAAACTAACTATTTTCACATCCTCCGGTACGCGAACCTTTAATTCACGCATACCCACCAAAACTCCCAGTGCCAAACGATCCGAAACAACCAAAATACCATCAGGAGGATTCGGACTTGTCATCAATTGATGCGTCTGTGAAGTTGCGGTATCTTGAAAATAATCCGAATGTATAATTAAAGACGAATCTTCCTGGATACCAGCCTCCGACAAAGCTCGTAAATAGCCCAATCGACGTTGATTACTCACAGATACGTTCTTTGGACCTGCTAAAAATGCAATGCGCTTACAACCATTTTCCAATAAGTGCTTGACGGCCTCATAAGCTGATTGCTCATTATCCACCATCACTTTAGAGGCATGTATCTCATCACTATCGCGATCAAAAAATACCAAAGGGATTCCGCGGCGTTGTAAACGCGTAATATGATCTAGATTTACCGTCTCACGCGACAAGGAAATAATAATTCCCTCCACTTGACTTCGCGAAAGATTCTGAATATTAATTAATTCACGCTCAAATGACTCCTGTGTCTGGGTAATCAAAATACTATATCCGGCCTTAATCGCCTCTAATTCAATCGCCTTGACAACCGTTGAAAAAAAGTAATATCCCAAATCGGGCACAATTAAACCGATAGTTTTCGTTTTACTTTTGACCAAACTAGCAGCCAATACATTTGGCTGATAATCCAACTCAGCAGCTAAATCTAAAACTGCCTTCTTTGTATCCGGATGAATATCCGGCAAATCACGTAAAGCCCGCGAAACGGTTGCAACCGACACATTCAACTGCTTGGCAATGTCTTTAATGGTAACTTGGTGACGCATAGTTTTAATTTTACTCCGAATTTACATGCTTTTTTTTGAATTCTACAAGTCAATTTGCTCGATAATCGAAACAGAGGATTTACCTTGTAACATTCCCAGAGGTGGCTGCTCCTTAGACAATTGAATTTCCAATCGAGTTAATCCCTCAAAGGATGTCTTCAAGCGCTCCGCAATACGTGATACAACGGTCTCCAACAAGTCGACAGGCTCCGCCATAACTTCCCGACTAATCTCATAAATGACCCCATAGTCAATTGTTTGATCCAATCGTTCAAAAGTAAAGCTGTCTGTTTTTTTGGCAACACGAACTGTCAACACAAACCAATTCCCAAGTATTCGTTCCTCTGGAAACAAGCCATGGTATGCAAAAAAACGTACACCCTCCAATCCAACCTGATATTCTCGCATGACTAATTAATTTCTCCCACCTTACCACGAGGACCCGTCGTCTTGGCATAAGCCTCCAATACCTTATTTAAAGTGGGCAAGCCATCATCTTCAATCGTCGTAACATCCAAATGCTTTTCTTTCTTTGTGGAAGTCGTTTTTTTCGCTTTTGTCGTACCCGTTTGGACAGGCGCTTTGGTTTTCTTCGCAGCCGTTTGAGGTTTTGACTCCTTCTTAATCGGCTTTTTTGCAGCTACTTTTTCAGGCTCAGGCACTACTTCAACAGGCTTTGACCATGCCGCTACACTCGATAATGTTTGATTAGCAAAGTTGGCCAACTGACCCGCAATTTCTTTCTGTATACTTTCCAAACGCTTTAATTCACGCGTTTGCTCCTTTACCTCTTGATCGATTTGCCCTAGCATTTGCTTACGCTCATGCTCTACCAACAACTTCGACTTCTCTACCTCCTTTTGCGCCTGAACGATTAGCGCTTGAGCTTGTTTATCTGCCTCAGCCATTACCTTTTTCGCTTCCTTTTCAACCTTCTCTTGCCAAGTTTTTTGGGCTTCTTCAGCTAATTTCATGGCACGAAACAAGGACGTTTCAACTTCGCGTAACCGGGCAACCTCTTGCTCCAAAACTTGTACTTTTTCCATCAAAATCGTTTGCTGACGATTCATTTCCTCTTCAAAAAGAGCCACGGATTGAACATAATCGCTCACCTCCTGAACATCATAACCTCTAAAACTCTTCGAAAAAGATACCTCTGGAATTTGCATGTTAAAAAGCATTTAGGCTAAAATTATAAAAAATTGTTAATCGATTTTCCAAACCGATATATTTTTATCATCTGAAGCGGAGACCAATAAATCATCGTAAGTAGACCAAATCAATCGATTGATTGAATTCTTATGCCCCCCATAACGCGCATAATCCAAAACCTTTAATAATCGCAGGGTACTCGAATCCCAAATTTTGATGGTCTTATCCATACTTCCCGTCGCCAAATACTGACCACATGGACTTTGAACCAAGGCATTAATCGAATAAATATGCGCAGGTACCGCCTCCCCTTGTCGTTCACCTGCAAGATTCCATTTTTTTAGATAAGCATCCCGGCCAACACTCACCAGGGCATCAAATTCGAATTGATACACCATCGAAAAAACAGACGTCGCATGTGCCTTCCAAGCATGTTTTAAGTTAAAATCCAAGTCGAAAATGCGAATAAACCCATCACTCGCCCCTACTGCCAACTCCCGATTGGGTAAAATACAAAATGAACGAACATTGGACTCGCCTGCTTTAATCCGTTTTTTCACCGACTGCGTGGCTTGGTCGATGACGGTAATTAAACCATCTTGATGCCCCAACCAAACTTGACCATCCATTATTTCTATCGCAAAAATCGAAAGCGCAGGTAATTGAATCGAAAAAACCCGTGACTGGTCAGAAACCCGAATTCCATGTATGCCCTCAAAATTTTGCCCCACCCACAAAATACCCGAAGGAGCATCGTAGGCCATGGCATAGACGGAACCCGTGATCTGCGCAAGCACCTTCCCCAAATCCGGCTTCTGTAAATTCCATTGAACGACCCATCCATCAGAACCTGCTGAATAAAATTCATGTGTTTGCTCTCCAGATGCCAACGAATAAATCGGTCCCCGATGCCCTGAAAAGGTATCAATCCGCTCAATTTGCATGATGTCTAAATTTGAACACAAAAATGGTAATTTTACAAGCAAATACGTTCAAACATGCCTCA
>JBJTMZ010000072.1:0-5483 GCA_046073805.1 Aquirufa sp. | reverse complement strand
TGGGAGCTGACTCCTTAGACACGGTAGAATTGATCATGGAATTTGAAAAAGAATTCAATGTTTCTATCCCAGATGACCAAGCTGAAAATATCCAAACGGTAGGACAAGCAGTAGCATATTTGGAAGAAAACGCAAAGTAATCGAATCACACGATCATAATGATGTCAATTAGTACATGGTAATTCCTAAGGATTCTATCCTCAGTTGAACGCCTGTCTAATTGACATTTTTTATTATTACAAAGTCTATTAATAAACACATGGAGTTAAAACGCGTAGTGGTAACGGGCCTAGGTGCTCTGACACCCATCGGAAATACAGTTGACGCATTCTGGGAAGGCCTCGCCGCTGGTAAAAGCGGTTGTGCACCCATTACACGATTTGATGCTGAAAAATTCAAAACGCGCTTTGCATGTGAGTTAAAAGACTTTAAGGTAGAAGATTTTATCAATACCAAAGAGGCCCGTAAAATGGACCCATTCACCCAGTACGCTGTGGTTGCTTCCGATGAAGCGATTGCAGATGCAGGATTCGATATGGAGAAATTGAACCTCAACAAGGTGGGTGTTATTTGGGGATCAGGAATCGGTGGATTAAAGACCTTTGAGGACGAAATGATTTATTTCGGAAAGGGAGATGGAACACCGAAAATCAATCCCTTCTTTATTCCTAAAATGATTGCCGATTCAAGCTCCGGACAAATTTCCATTCGGAATGGATTCCGTGGCCCGAATTACGTAACCGTTTCAGCTTGCTCGTCAGCGAATAATGCCATCATCGATGCCTTCAATTACATTCGTACCGGTCGGGTACACGTTTGTATCACCGGAGGTTCGGAAGCCCCAGTAACCATCGCTTCGGTAGGTGGTTTTACGGCCATGCATGCGATGTCTACCCGTAATGATGATCCCGCTACCGCATCTCGTCCTTACGACGTGGACCGTGATGGATTCGTTGTGGGTGAAGGCGCAGGTGCTTTGGTTTTAGAAGAATACGAACACGCGAAAACTCGTGGTGCGAAAATCTATGCCGAATTAATCGGTGGAGGATTCTCATCCGATGCTTATCACATTACCGCTCCGCATCCAGATGGTTATGGTGCCTTACTTTCGATGCAAGATGCCTTGGAAGACGCACAAATCAAACCGGAGGAAGTAGATTACATCAACACACACGGTACATCAACTCCGATTGGTGACCCACAGGAAATTAAAGCGATCATCGATTGTTTTGGTGAGCATGCCTACAAGATGGCCATCTCGTCAACAAAATCCATGACTGGCCACTTACTAGGTGGAGCAGGAGCTGTCGAAGCGGTTGCCTCCGTATTAGCAATAAAAAATCAATTTGTTCCGCCAACCATCAACGTATTGATTTAACAGAAAACGTAGGTAAGGCACGCAAAATCGATGTGGCTTTGAGCAATGGATTCGGTTTTGGTGGACACAATGCAACCGTTATTTTTAGAAAGATCTAGTTTATGAAGTTATTTTCTCCGTTGTCCTGGTTCGGCCTAAATCCCAAAGATGAACGCGAGAAACACCTTTATCAATCTGTCAAACACCTTATCGGGGCTAATCCGTCTAATCTCGAATTATACCGATTAGCCTTTTTGCATGCCTCAGCATCCCGGGAATCCGTTTCAAAAACCTACAAAGAGTCCAATGAACGCTTGGAATTCTTAGGGGATTCCGTTTTAGGCATGATTACCGCGTCCTATCTGTTCAAGAAATTTCCATTTAAAGACGAAGGTTTTCTAACCGAAATCCGATCCCGAATGGTGAGTAGAGAATCCCTCAATGTCCTGGGTCGCAAATTAGGTCTGGAGGAAGTCATTGAATATGAAAACCAACGTAAGACCTCTTTGTCGCGTTCAAGCATGTACGGTGACGCCTTGGAAGCATTCATTGGAGCCGTCTATTTAGACAAGGGATTTAGTTTTACCCAAAAATTCGTTACTCAAAAGATTTTAGCCCAGTATTTTGATTTGGATACGGTCGTGCAAAACAACCCTAATTTCAAATCTCTACTTATTGAATGGGCGCAAAAAGAGGGAAAAAAGGTACAATTCACCTTGGACGAAGAAGGGGCACACCACAACAAAGAATTTACGGCATTCGTTTTGCTCGAAAATGAGAAAATCGCCGAAGGCAAAGGCTATTCGAAAAAGAAGGCTGAACAAAATGCCGCCATGAAGGCCTGCGACGCACTCGAAATTAAATAAGATACGATCATGACCAACTCACCCAATATTTATTACCATTACTGGTCAGCCAACGAATCCCTCGTTACCTTTCAAGAAATACTTTCACTCGATATTGACCCGAGTATTTTAGCAGCGATTCAAGCCGATTTACTCCAACAACTAAGCGGAGAGCGTCTGCAAGAAAATTTACCCAACTTTGATTGGTCGAATCCACGCATGCAAGAAAAATGGCAATCGATGGCACAAAGTCTTTTGATGCAAGTCCAATTACCTGAGCCAATCTGGATGTCATGGATTCAAGCATTGGGTGGCCAAATCGAGGCGCCTAGCCCAGAACCTGAAATTTCAAGCTTTGTGGATTTACTCAATGCGGAAGTATATTACGAACGCCCATCCGATTCTTTGGAAGATCTACCCGAGGAACCTGAGTTTAACCCAGAAATCGAAATTGCGCCTTCGGATTTAGCCGAGGTGGCATGGGAAGCTGAAACTCAAGAAGAGGAGGAATTAATCCCTAGCCCTGTTGCAGATTACTTCGACGTATCCAATGAGTTGCCAGATATCAGTGAATTAAGCCCTACAGAAGAAGAAAAACCACAAAGCATCAAGGACATGCTCGCGGATTCCACGGAAGAAAAGGTATTGGATACCATTCAAGTGGAAGATCATACCTTGAAAAATTTGGTCGCGAATCAAATGACATCGTTGTTGGCCGAAAGCATTTCCCTATTCCAGCGTCTCAATTTCATCCAAGAATTGTTCGACGGAAACGCCGAAGATTTCAGTCGGTTCATTGAATTCATCGACTTCGAAGCTCAGCCTGCTACATGGAAACAAGAAATAGAAACACGTTATTCTTTCGAGGAAAATGCGGCCAAACAAGAGTTATATCAGTTAATCGAACGTAAATTCAGCTAACTGATTTTCTTTATCAGTTTTTTATTCTACCAAAATATTCGAATGAGCTAGTTTCAAGAAAAAAAAAACTTGAAACAGCTCATTTTTGTTTGTTGGCTCCTCCCCTTTTCAATCCTCGCACAAAACTCGCTCGTGCTAACGGAAGAGAAACAGGGCCTTATTGCTTTTTACGAACAAAACCCATTAGATATCAACCAAGTCGAGGAGGCTGAATTAGCCGCATTAGGCATCCTGGATGCGATTCAAATAGATGCCTTCATCAATCACCGTAAGCAAATTGGTCGTTTCCTATCCATGTATGAATTACAAAGTATTCCGCATTGGGAAATAACTACCTTACGAATCATTCAGCGATTGATGGCTTGTCGGCAAATCCCCAAAAACTGGTTAAGCCCCGACAACCCGAAACACCAACTACTTATCCGATCAGAACGAACGCTTGAGCAAAAGAAGGGATTTTCGGAACCTTCTTCGCGCAGTAAAACGCGTTACTTGGGAAACCCCTGGAGTCAGGTATTTCGTTATCGAGGTTATGTGAATCCATTTCTGCGCGGCGGCCTACTGATTGCCAAAGATGCCGGCGAACCTAATTACCTCGATTTTTCCAGTGGTTTTATCGAAATAAAAGACCCAAAGGGGCACTATAAATGGATCCTAGGAGACTTTATCAACCAATGGGGCCAAGGACTCGTTCAATCCGGATCCTTTAGCTTAGGAAAGAGTTATGAGAGTATACGAGCTACCCAAAAATTTCATGGTGGAGGCTTGCCCTACACATCTTCTGGGGAAGCAGAATTTTATCGAGGTGTAAATTATCAACGATCACAGGGTCATTGGCTGTATCAATTCTATGTATCGCATCGTAAAAAAGATCTCATCCTTTCCAAGGATAGCAGTTATTTCCGTTCCTTTCAATTGGACGGATTGCATCGAACACCCACCGAAATAAGTCAGAAAAACCGATTAAATGAAAATGCGGCAGGGGCCAACTTTCGGTATATTCAACCCCACTTTGATATAACCTTATCGCATACTTGGACGAACTGGAATTACGTTTATCGCCCCAGCGAGCCATTAGATTGGTCGGGGAGAAATCTTTCCAACAGCTCTTTGAGTTATTTAGTACAACATGGGAATAAACGATTCTCCGGTGAATTGGCTCATACTAATTTTTCAGCTTGGGCTATGATTCAATCCTTTTCCATGGCTGCCACTAAAAAGATGGATTTTTCTTCCATCGTGCGTTATTATCAAGCTGGCTACTTTAGTCCGATGGCCAATGCTTTTCGGGAGAGCTCCACGAATAAAAATGAAATAGGCCTATACATTGGTCATCAGTATCAGCTGAGTAAATACCGCCGACTGTCAAGCTACATCGATCTATTTCGATTCCCATCCGAAACTAACAGTCAATGGGTATCGAATAAACTTGGTTTTGAATTTCTAAGCCGCTACCAATGGGACAGACGAAAATTAGGACAGTACTTCTTGCAAGTTAAATGGACGCAAAAAGTACGGGAGGATGCCAAATTCAATCTTTATCAAGCCAGTCTCGATTGGAATAAAAAATATCGCTTTCTCGAATGGCATGGACGAATCATGTGGGCGCATATTCGTGCAGGAAAACAAATTGAATCCGGATATCTAAATCTGCATGATTTCGATTTTCATTATAAACGCTTCCAAATTCAAATAAGAAGCGCCTGGGTGTGGTCGGCCAGCTACGAAACTCGCCTGTATGCCTTCGAACCTAGTCTTCCCTTCTCCTTTCGACTACCCGATTACTATGATCCCAGTACAAAACATGTGCTCGTCGTGGAGTATAAAGGTTTTAATCGAATATCCTTGGCCGTAAAAATAGCAAGAACCGACTTCTTCCAAAAGGATGAAATCGGTTCTGGATTAGATGCCATTCCTACATCACATAAAACGGACCTGGGAATTCAAATGGTTTACAGCCCCTAAACGATGGCTTGACGAACTTTCAAAAGCTTTTCTAATAAACCCTCCAATTGATCCAAAGGAAGCATATTGGCACCATCCGACTTGGCAATCGAAGGATTCGGATGTGTCTCAATAAATAAACCATCGGCACCTACGGCGATGGCAGCTTTCGCGATGGTTTCAATTAAAGCGGGTTGGCCACCCGTCACCCCACTTCCCTGATTCGGGCGCTGCAGCGAATGCGTACAATCCATGATCACAGGCACACCAAAATTCGCCATTTCAGGTAAATTACGATAGTCGACCACCAAATCCCCATACCCAAAGGAATTCCCACGATCTGTCAAATAAACCTGCGCTTGTGGATTTTCGTGCAAGACCTTTTCCACGGCAAATTTCATCGAGGCGCCCGACAT
>JBJTMZ010000071.1:0-5173 GCA_046073805.1 Aquirufa sp. | reverse complement strand
CCATCGAAGGAAGCATTACCTACCAAACTAAAAATGAAGTGTATGTTCGATTTAACTCGACTGAAGGGATGAAAGTTGGGGACACCTTGACCGTATGGCATGAACAGCAATGGAAAAAGGCATTGATCATCGAATCACTTTCGAGTCAATCTTGTAAAACCAAAGTATTCCTTCCCATCACCCTAGCGATTGGAACAAAAACAAATTCGATTCCCAAAACCATCGTCGTACCTAAGAAAAAAGATGATTACGCGCTGGTTCCCTATTTATCTGCCAACCCAAAAGAAGAAAAGAAACCAAAAGAGAATCCCAACAAACAACAAGTAGATAGTCGAATTAGTCTATCAACCAACGGCAGTCGGGATCAAAAAGCGCGTGACTTTGACCGATTACGCGCTACGGCCTCATTGGATATTTTACACATTCAAGATAGTCGGCTCAACCTCGAGACCTATGTCACCTTCAACCATAAATTAGGTACCCCGATGAATGACTCCACATTCCGTAATGATTTCAAGGTCTATTCATTGGCATTTACTTATGCTCACGAAAATGGGCTGTCGATTTCAGTAGGACGTAAATTGAATAATCGATTAGCAAATATGGGAGCAATCGATGGGTTACAAATTGAGAAAACCCTTCGAAAGATGACTTGGGGAACGTTTGCAGGAACACGCCCAGATGTTTTGGATTACAGCTTCAA
Source organism: Aquirufa sp. (assembly GCA_046073805.1). Taxonomy (GTDB): domain Bacteria; phylum Bacteroidota; class Bacteroidia; order Cytophagales; family Spirosomataceae; genus Aquirufa. The sequence goes on along the minus strand of JBJTMZ010000071.1, from coordinate 4,470 downwards.
TAAAAATCTGACGCAATTCGGAGGATTTGTAGCCCATGAAAGTGAAACGACAAATGGTCCCATCCAAACGAGTTTGGCATTTGCGGAACAAAAATATGGATCGGAGACCGACAGGCGATTTGTGTATTTCCAACATTCGAATGCCTATTTAAAGAACTTACAACTATTCTATTCGGTGGAATGTGATTTGTTTCAGAATATCGACAGCGTGAAAACGAACCGCTGGGATTTAACAAGCATGTATTTTTCGCTTCGTTACCGACCGAGTGCTAAAATCAGTTTTACCACGTCCTATGATAACCGGAAAAATATTATCTACTACGAAAGCTACCGCAATTTTATTGACCAATTATTAAATCAAGAAACCCGTAAGGGCTTTCGATTGCAAATGAATTATCGTTTGCATCCTTTGGCCTATTTATCGCTTTCAGGATTTTACCGCTATCAATCGAATCGACCGGATCCAACCAAAAACTATGTGGCCAACGTATCCATTTCGCAAATTCCGAATATTATGGCTTCAGTCAATCTTAATGCGAACTACATGGATACTTATTATTTCAAAGGAACCATTTGGGGCTTAAACATTAGCAAAGACTTGTTCAAAGGATTCTTGTCGACCGAATTATCCTACCGGAAGGTGGACTACCTTTTTGTCAATAAAGAACAGGGAACATTAAACCAACATATTTGGGGGCTAAACTTGAATATGTATGGCAAGAAAAGAACCAGTTTGATGATTTCCTACGAGGGAACCATCGAGCCGACTATTCAATATGGCCGCTATTATTTAACTTTAACCCAACGTTTTCGCAGTAAAAAACCAAAAACAACATGAGACACCTAACTAGCCTATTTTTTATTGTCACCGTCGCCTTGGCTTCCTGTGATTCCAAGCCGAAGGTCATTGAAGCTCAATCGAGTGACACGACATCGACACAGGCGGTCGCATCAGCCGATACGAGTCAGGCGCCAGCCATGGGAAACGACATGCACCAAGTGAATGTGGTAGAGGTCCTGCAAGCGGAACGTTATACCTATCTGAAGGTGAAAGAAAAATTATCAACCTTTTGGATTGCTACGAAAAAATTGGAGGCTCAGGTGGGTGAAACCTATTTATACCAAGGTGGACTTTTAAAAACGAATTTTGAGAGTATCGAACATAAACGGGTATTTGACAAAATCTATTTGGTCTCAGAGATCATTAATGCGAATGCACATCCCGGTGGAAATCTGGCGGAAGAACATACCCATAATCACGACGTTACGCCATCAGCCTCCGCAGTTCCGGATGTGAAAGGTGCCATTAAATTAAGTGAGCTGATTGGCAACAAGAACAAATACAAAGGCCAAAAAATCGTTGTTGCAGGTACTTGTGTGAAGGCGAATTATGGTATCATGAACAAAAACTGGTACCACATTCAGGATGGGACTAAAATCAACGGAAAGCTTTGTGACTTTACCATCACCTCGAATGACAATATCCCACTAGGTTCACCAGTTGCTTTTTCGGGTATACTTCGATTAAACAAGGATTTTGGTGCAGGCTATGTCTATGAACTTATCATGGAGGATGGGGCGTTGAAATAATTAGGCCAAAGCCTTCAGCGCACGAACCAATTGGTCTAACTCCGCGGTGCTCGTAAAGACATTCGGGGTGATCCGACAGCCATGTACGTCATTGCCATCGATCGCCACTGTGTAAATCTTAAATTCCTCCAATAGGCGTTTGGCAAGTTCGGCGGGTTTTAGTCGGCCGACACCCACATTCGCAATAGCTCCATGTCTTGCAGGATCTGCGGGGGTATTCACTGAAATACCTGGGAGATGACGGACTTGACGAGTCCAATATTGCTGCAAATAACGCAGTCGGGCCTCCTTGCGAGCCGGTCCCAATTGGCGGTAAAAGTCCACCGCATCCTTCACGGCTAAATGGGCATGTACGGGATTGGTTCCGAGGTGGTTCAGGCGTTCGATGCCTTTGGCAGCTTGTTCGTTTTCGGCAAAGACGGGCCAAATCTTCGAGACATGTTCGGGTTTGATGTACAACATGCCAACACCCAGTGGAACGGCCAACCATTTATGTAGGCTTGCCCCATAATAATCGCAATGTAAATCGGGCAGATTAAATTCAATATGTGCCACGGCATGGGCGCCGTCCACCATCACTTCCACGCCTTTCGCATGAGCCATATCACAAATCTTACGGATGGGAAGGATTTGACCCGTCACATTGACCATGTGACATACCATGAGCAATTTCGTTTTGGGCGTGATTGCCGATGCATATAAGTCAACAATCTCCTCGTCATTTTTGGGATGTAATGGAAGGGAGATCTTTTTAAGCACAATGGCTTGTCGGCGAGCCACCTGCGCAAACATATCCTGCATCGCGCCATAATCCTGAATCGCAAAAACCGCTTCGTCCCCGGCTTGCCAGGGATATCCGCCGATAATCATGTCGAGGGATTCGGTGGTATTCCGGGTCAAAATGAGGTCATCGGGCGAACAATGAACGATATCGGCCACGAGTTTAGACATGGCCTTGCGATCCGGAAATTGGGTGGTGCGCATGTAATAGGCACCCTGGTAATTGATTTCGCGAATGTGATTTAGGTGCTTCTCGAGGGTTTCCTCAGGAAGAATGTTGTAATAGCCATTTTCCAAATTGATGTAATCCGGTTTCAAGCGATAGGCTTTTCGAACCTGTGCCCAAAACGCCTCGTCATCCGCCGCTGCGGGTTGCGCGAGTAGTTGGGCCAAGGAAGGCATAAGCCCGAGGCCGAGGGAGGATTTGAGGAATTGGCGTTTGTTCATTATCTAAATAAATCAATGCACCTAATTTATCAAAAATAAAGCGAACAAATAAAATCAATATTTCAAATAGAAGTTCTTGTTAATTTTAAATCCCTTTTTGGTATTCTCCCACCAGAAATACCCGCCTCTCGGCGCATTGAGTTGACTCTTACGATAGGTAGGGTAAAACAAATCTACATCCCCATCCTTATCGATATCAGCAGCCCAGACTTGTAGTTCGCCAACTAGATTGGCATCGATTTCAATAAAATCAGGTCGATACTCAAATTGTTTGCCTGTATTTTCATAGTAGTCCTGCACATACGTCCAAGGTGAGTTAGGCTTAGCGCGTAGACTACCTACGACTAAATCCATATCGCCATCTCCATCGCCATCGACCATATTGATGCGCTCTGCAGATAGAATATCACCCAAAATGTAAATGTATTTGGTAATTGTTTTACCAAATACAGGGAAATTCAATACTCCTTTTGAACTTAAAACGGATAATATTTGAGAATTGTCATTCGATGTTGGTCGATTATTTTCATCAAATTGATTCGTATATAAATTGACAAAATCCACTTTACCATCATTATCAAAATCCACTTTATTGGACATCCCTTGTTTAAAAGGAGGTGTAGTTAACTTTCTTCGTTCAAATTTATTATTCCCAAGATTTTTCAAATAATCCCCTCTGGACAAATCCGACATCAAGACATCATCTTTTCCATCAAAATCCCAGTCAAACATATTTATATTGAAAGATATCTCCTCCTTCTTTGGCTCATCCAAAATCTCAATGGCATCAAATTGTAATTTACCTTTAGACAAGAGTAAGTAGACAAAATTCCCGACATATTTAACCGTACTACCTGGTGCTCCGTTTTGACCGTTCCACCATTCAGCCATGTAAGACAAGCCCAAATCCAAATTTCCATCGTTGTTCAAATCACGAAAATCGATCATAACCGTCCGCAAGGAATCCCGGACATTGGGTTTTACATCTTTGACATTAAATGTATAAATGCTCTTTCCCGTATAATCTTTCATTTCAACAATTGCGGGATAAACGGAATTATCCGTCCGCATTTTATAAGCAATCATATCTGGGATGCCATCCGAATTAAAATCATAAGGGCCACTTTTTCCCTGAACATGGTCATTAAAATTAAAATCAGGATAAATATCCGTATTGATAGCAGGAACCATCGGTTTTTCCAAAAATTTAGCTGTCAGCGAAATCGGTTTTGTGATGGTGGTTGTCAAAACGGAATCTGTCCCTGTTTTGTCCCCCTTCCACTCACTAAATGTCGAACCTGGGTTCGCCTTTGCCGTTAATTTAACTGTAGTCCCAGATGGATATTGCGCCTGACTCGCGACCGCAATAACTTCTTCCTTGACCGTTCCATTGCCCTCAATTGTTAATGTTAGAGGATATTGCCTTTTCTCAAATACGCCCGTGACTTGTTTGTCGGCATCGATCACCAAGCTCGTCGGATTCGTCGTTCCACTGAGCGCTCCCTGCCAATTTTTGAATACATATTCGCCATTGGGCGTGGCAGTCAAGGAAACCTGTTGGCCATGCTCGAAGGAATTACTTGGTGGCGTAACGCTACCCCCATTCAAGGGACTTGCGTCCGTATTGAGTTTGTGGGTAAGGATTTCTTTGGT
>JBJTMZ010000070.1:0-7472 GCA_046073805.1 Aquirufa sp. | reverse complement strand
CTTAACTTCCATATTCTTGCCAACAAAAATATCGAAATCACGGATTGGCTTCACATCAATTTGAGATCCTGGCAAGAACGCCTCGATTCCAAAAATATCCACGATCAAACCACCTTTTGTACGACGCTTCACGAAACCATTGATGATTGTGTCTTCTTCCAAAGCCTTCTCAATGTTCGTCCAAGCGCCCATTACCTTCGCTAATTTGCGAGATAAGATCAATTGGCCGTTTGAATCTTCTTGATTCTCAATGTAAACTTCTACCTCGTCGCCTGCTTTCAAATCCGGCATATCGCGGAATTCAGATGCAGATACTAAACCATCAGACTTAAATCCAATGTTGACGATTACTTCACGGTCTGTTTTGCTCACAACAACCCCCTTCACAACTTCCTTCTCAGTTACCGAGTTAAGCGTAGCCTCAATGGCAGCTTCCATTTGTGCTTTTTGATCCGCAGTATAGTTACCACCGAATCCTTTTCCTTCAACTAAATCCCAGTCGAAATCTTTTTTAACTTTTGACATATTTGATCGCCCTAGATACATCAACACGCTGGGCTAACGTGCTGAAATTAAGTGTAAAACAATTTTTAAATTGGGGTGCAAAGATAGAAAGAATAATTTTATTTTCAAGCAAAAAAGCTAAATTGGAAATTCAATAACCTATTGACCATGAAAAAAACCGTTATAAGGCTTACTACAGCCTTTTTTGCTTGCACCTTTTTTATGGGAATGGCACAATCTAAACCTCTTAAAACCAATATGTTAAACTCGGAAAAGCCCTTCGGCCAAACACCCAACAACGAAGCCGTAACGCTTTATACTTTGAAAAATGCTCATGGGATGGAAGTCCAAATCATGAACTACGGAGCCATCATTACCAAAATCATGGTGCCCGACAAAAACAAAGTCATCGAAGACGTGGTGTTGGGATTCGATAGCGTGGCGGACTACATCAAAGATTCTCCCTACTTCGGTGCTGTGGTAGGACGGTATGGAAACCGCATCGCCGCCGGAAAATTCAGCCTGGATGGCAAAAACTATAGCTTGTCGGCACAAAACAATGGCCAACACCTGCATGGTGGCCTCAAAGGTTTCGATAAAAAAGTATGGAAAACGGTTTCCCAAAAACCCGGAAGTCTAACCCTTTCTTACCTTTCAAAAGATGGCGAAGAAGGTTTTCCTGGTAATTTAGAAGTTCAGGTAACCTATACACTCAGCGAGGACAATGCGATTTCGATGGATTACACCGCAAAAACAGACCAGGCAACTGTCCTCAATATTTGTAATCACTCGTACTTCAACCTATCGGGCAATGTGAAGCGTGATGTCCTTGATCACACGATCCAACTCAATGCGCCTTTTTTCATTCCTGTGGATAAAGTCTTAATCCCAACCGGCGAAGTAAAATCCGTGAAAGGAGGACCCTTTGATTTTACATCCCCCAAGAAGATTGGTTTAGAAATTAATGCTGCAGATGAGCAAATCGCTTTTGGAGGTGGTTACGATCACTGCTATGCCTTCGACAAAGCGCCTGGAGCTTATGCAAAAATTGCTCATGTAGAGGAGCCCGTATCCGGTCGGGTCATGGAAGTATTCACCACCGAGCCTGGTGTTCAATTCTATACTGGAAATAATTTAGATGGTCACCTGATCGGGAAATACGGCGCGAAATACAATAAGCGCACGGGATTCTGCCTAGAAACACAGCACTATCCCGATTCTCCGAATAAACCCAATTTCCCCTCAACCGTCTTGCGTCCCGGGGAAACCTATACATCAAAAACGGTTTATCAGTTTTCTGTAAAATAAATTGATTTGAAAAACGTTCTGGCGGTAGACGCTGCCAGGGTCATGACCCTGGCAGCGTCACCTTCGCTTCGTTCCAAAGTACATCCATCTCTGCCAGCGTCATTTCCTGCAAATTCTTGCCCATTTCGACCGCACGACGCTCTAAATGCTGAAAACGATAAATAAATTTACGATTTGTGCGCTCAACCGCCTGATCCGGATTTATATCAATAAAACGCGCAAAATTCACCAAGCTAAAAATCAAATCGCCCAATTCCCCCTCAGCTTCCTCTTTTTGAGCCAGAGTCAAATCTTTCCCCACAAAGGTCTCCTTAAATTCCCCTAGTTCCTCTTCCACCTTTTCCCAAACTTGCTCCTTCTCCTCCCAATCAAATCCCGCACCGCGCGCCTTTTCCTGTATCCGCATCGCCTTCACCAAAGCCGGCAATGATCCGGGAACTCCGCTTAGCACCGACTTATTCCCCTCCTTCAATTTCAAAGCCTCCCAATTCGCCTTCACCTGCTCCTCCGTTTCTGCCACCACATCCCCATAAATATGCGGATGACGAGAAATCAATTTCTCGCAAATCCCGTGAAGCACCGAGGTAATATCAAAATCCCCCGTCTCCGAACCTATCTTGCTGTAAAAAACCAAATGAAGCATCACATCCCCAATCTCCTTCCGAATCTCCGCCATATCCTTGGACATAATCGCATCCGATAACTCATAGGTCTCCTCAATTGTCAAATGACGCAAGGTCTCCATCGTCTGCTTCTTATCCCATGGACACTTCTCGCGCAAATCATCCATCACGCACAATAATCGATCAAAGGCTTCCGCCGCTGCTGGGTATCTCATTCCTAAGGGTTTAATCCGTAGACACGGACATAATCAATCATAAATTTGTTCGGAAATATCGAATCATCCACACCCTTTTGTCCTCCCCAATTTCCTCCTATCGCCAAATTCAACAAGATATGTTGCTTCTTATCAAACGGCCATTCCTCCCATCCACGTCCCGTATTTTCAAACGTAAAATAAAGCTTTCCGTCGATGTAGGATTTGATATATTGAGGTGTCCATTCCATCGTATACACATGGTACTGCTCAAAATCTTCCATGCGCGTCGTGGCTGTCTTTTGCGTACCTATCACGTGATTAAAGGCTTTGGTATGAATCGAAAAGTGCATCACCGCCGGATCATATCCCACATGTTCCAAAATATCGATCTCGCCATTGTCCGGCCAATAGGCGGAACCGTAATCAGATTGGCTTGCCAGCATCCATATCGCCGGCCAATTACCGCGACCCGCTGGAATCTTTGCCCGCACCTCAACTTTTCCATATAAGAAATCTTGCTTGCCTTTCGTGACAATGCGTGCCGACGAATAATTCATTGCACCCATGGGCTCTTTCCGCGCCTCAATGGTCAAAACACCATTTTCGATGTGCGCATTATCAATATCTGCTTTCGTATAATATTGAAGCTCATTGTTGCCCCATCCCGAACCTCCTACATCGTAGGACCAAAATTTCTCATTCGGTAACCCGGGGGTATCAAATTCATCCACCCAAATCGGATCTTTCGTGAAAGTGTAGACTTTGGGCGCAACAGGTGTCGTCGGTTGAGTAGGTAAAAAGGGCGTAGGGGCTTCCTTCGAGGCACAGCCCAAAAACGCAATCCCTAGCAGGGCAAGGTTCTTAATCATTTGTTGAATTTTAGCATCCAAAAATACATGGATTCCTCCCACAATTCCTATTCTTCGGAAGCGAATATTATGTACTTTTGAACATGGAATTTAAAATCGCATCGTCCTATCAACCCACATGGGATCAGCCCAATGCCATCCGTGAATTGGTGGAAGGATTACAGAAAGAAGAGAGAGCCCAAACCCTTCTCGGCGTAACCGGATCCGGAAAAACCTTTACCATCGCGAATGTCATCAAAGAAGTCAATCGGCCGACGCTGATTTTAAGCCATAACAAAACCCTCGCTGCCCAATTATACGGAGAATTTAAATCCTTCTTCCCCGAAAATGCGGTCGAGTATTTCATCTCCTATTACGATTATTACCAGCCCGAGGCATTTATCGCCTCCACCGGTACCTACATCGAAAAGGATTTATCGATCAACCAAGAAATTGAAAAACTTCGTCTTGCCACCACCGCGGCCCTCATGTCCGGTCGGCGAGATATCATCGTCATCGCCTCCGTTTCCTGTATTTACGGTATGGGAAACCCCGACGAATACAAAAATTCCATCATGCGAATCGGTGTGGGGGAAACAATTTCAAGGAATCAGTTTCTTTTCCGACTTGTCGAGATTCTGTATTCGAGAACCGAAGGTGAATTCCTACGCGGAACGTTCCGTGTGAAAGGTGACACGGTGGATATATTTTTGGCCTATGCGGATTTCGGCTACCGCGTCATCTTCTTTGGCGATGAAATCGAGGAGATTCACCGCATCGATCCCTGGACCGGCAAGAAGATTTCCAAAGAAACCATGGTCGCTATTTTCCCGGCCAACCTATTTGTCACCGGCCGCGAGACCTTAAACAATGCCATCTCAGATATTCAAGCGGACCTGGTCAACCAAATTTCTTATTTCGGTAAAGACGGACGCTTGCAAGAAGCCGAACGGATTAAGCAAAGAACCGAATTTGATTTAGAAATGATGCGCGAGCTAGGCTATTGCTCCGGCATCGAGAATTATTCCCGCTATTTCGATCAGCGCAAACCTGGGCAAAGGCCCTTCTGCCTCCTCGACTTCTTTCCGGATGATTTCTTGATGGTCGTGGACGAAAGCCACGTAACCATGCCACAAATCCGCGCGATGTACGGTGGCGACCGATCTCGAAAAGAATCGCTCGTTGAATACGGATTCTGTCTGCCATCGGCAATGGACAACCGACCGTTAACTTTTCAAGAATTTGAAGACATAGTAGGCCAAACGATTTACGTTTCGGCGACACCTTCCGACTATGAATTAAAGCAATCCGAAGGTGTGGTGGTGGAACAAATTATCCGACCAACGGGATTGTTAGATCCTTTGATCGATGTCCGTCCGACCAAAAACCAAATCGACGATTTATTGGATGAGGTTTACGACCGCATCAAGAAAAAAGAACGCGTACTGATCACAACTTTGACCAAACGAATGGCCGAAGAGCTATCTAAATACATGGATCGCGTGGGAGTCAAATGCCGTTACATCCACTCCGAAATCAAGACCCTGGAACGGGTGGAGATTTTACGAGAATTGCGCTTAGGCGTAATTGATGTGCTGGTGGGCGTGAACTTATTGCGCGAAGGATTAGACTTGCCAGAGGTTTCGTTGGTGGCGATTATGGATGCCGACAAAGAAGGTTTCTTACGTGATATCCGTTCGTTGATCCAAACGATTGGTCGGGCAGCGCGAAATGAAAACGGTCGGGTAATCATGTACGGCGACAAAATGACCGGCTCGATGGAGCGGGCGATTTCAGAGACGAATCGCAGACGCGAGAAGCAAATGGCCTATAACCAAGAGCATGGCATCACGCCGAAAACCATTTGGCGCAGTCATGATGAAATCATGGAGCAGACTTCGATTGCGGATCGCATGGCGAAACCGATGAAGTCCTATGGCATTACGCCGAAAGAATCTGTTCAGGCTGCGGATCCATTATTGGCCTACATGAGTAAGCCTGAATTGAAGAAACAAAAGGAATCCATTCAGAAGGAAATGGAACGTGCCGCACGCGAACTAGATTTCCCATTAGCGGCGAAATTCCGGGATGAATTATTGGCGATCGACAAGATGCTGGTTGAATAAAAAAAGGCACGGAAATCATCCCGTGCCTCTCAATTATATTAACGACTAGATTATTCGACGATAAACGGATAATCTTCTTGAACGTACACATCTTTGTATGCCTCATCCGCGGTAGGGAATGGAGATGTCTCCGCAAAATCAACAGACTCTTGAACCTGTACTTTGATCTTCGCATCGATTGCATCTAAATCCGCTTGCGTAGCAATGCCGAAATCCAAGATACGCTTCTTAACTTGTTCGATCGGATCGCGCTCTTTGTAAGCCTCAACCTCTTCTTTTGAGCGGTATTTTTGAGGATCTGACATTGAGTGTCCACGGTAACGATAAGTTCTGAATTCCAAGAACGTAGGACCTTCTCCAGCACGGGCACGCGCTGCAGCACGAGAAACTGCTTCGTGAACAGCTTCCACATCCATCGCGTCAACTGCCTCAGAAGGCATGTCGTAAGCCTCACCTAATTGGTATAATTCCGTTACGTTAGACGTACGAGCAACGGATGTACCCATCGCGTAACCATTATTTTCTACCACGAAAATCGCAGGTAATTTCCAAGTCATTGCCATGTTAAAGGCTTCGTGCAAAGCACCTTGACGAGATGCGCCGTCACCGAAATAGGTAATCGAAACATTACCTGTTTTCTTATATTTTTCAGCGAATGCCAAACCAGCACCTAATGGGATTTGCGCCCCAACGATACCGTGTCCACCTACGAAACCTACTTCTTTGTCGAAGATATGCATCGAACCACCTTTTCCTTTGGAAGCTCCTGTGATTTTACCGTATAATTCGGCCATAATCGCGTTAGGAGAAGTTCCTAAAGCTAAAGGAATACCATGGTCACGGTAAGCGGTGATGTATTTATCGCCTTCGCGTAAGGCCGATTTGGATCCAGAAGAACAAGCCTCCTGGCCAATGTATAAGTGACAAAAACCTTTGATTTTTTGCATTCCATATAATTGACCGCATTTCTCTTCGAACTTGCGTTGTAACTGCATGGATTCATACCAATACATGTAGGTCTCTTTGGAATACTTAGGTGCTTGTGTTTCTTTCTTTGCCATTTGTCGGTCGGAAATTTTTGTTGCCGAGGGAAAATGCCCTCGTCAAAATCAAGGCGAAATTAAAACAAAACACGCAAGCAGCCAAAAAATCGCGTATTATTCTTTAATTTTACAGCATTGTGCCCATTCGCTCCTCCCTATGTACCTAAAATCTTTACAGGTCAAACAGTTTAAGTCCTACGAGGAGGCGCAATTTGATTTCATCCCAAATATTAATTGCATCGTGGGGGAAAATGGAATCGGGAAAACAAATCTATTAGATGCCATTCATTTTCTTTCCTTGACCAAAAGTGCCCGCGGCGTAGCGGACCCGCTGTGCATCCGGCATGGAGATTCCTTCTTCATGGTACAAGGAAGTTTCGTGTTCCAAAAGGACGAACACGTACCTGAAACCGAAACGCAGATCACTTGCGCGGTTCAAAAGGGCCAGAAAAAAGCCCTGCTACGCGACCAGAAGCCCTATACCCGCTTGGCCGACCATATCGGAAATTTTCCCATAGTGCTCATGGACCCACATGATACGGATTTGGTTCGTGACAGCTCGGATACCCGTCGACGATTTTTTGATGGGGTCATGGCACAATTAGATCGTACGTTTTTAGAAAACCTGATTCGCTATAACCGCATCGTGCAACAACGCAACAGTCTACTGAAGATCTTTGCAGAAAGCGGAACGATGGATACATTGATGTTGGCCAGCTACCATGAACCGCTCGTGCTTCTTGGGGAGTCGATTCGTGCTGCGCGATGTGAATTTTTGAAAGATTTCCTTCCGCGATTTCAAGCGCATTATGCAGCACTTTCG
>JBJTMZ010000069.1:0-4996 GCA_046073805.1 Aquirufa sp. | reverse complement strand
GGTAACAATGGCTGCAGGAAGAGTAGTTAGATCCGCCTTGCTAATTTCAGGTTTAGCTGGGATTTCTTTGGTTGATAAGATTTTTCCTGTTGAATCGATATCTAAATCATAAGTTAGCCCAGCCTTATCTGCTTGGATATGGTAAATCGTTGCACCAGATGCATCTACTTTTGCCATCGCACGCTTGAAGGTATACCCATTAAGTGCTGTTTGAACGGCGGCTGGTAAATCGGTCAATAACAACCCAGTTGCGGTTGGACCATGACTTCCTTTTTTATCTCCACCTTTGGGACCTCCCGGTAACCCCGTTGTTTGCGAAACAAAGGCACCTTTATCATCAAAAATGACTGAATAGAATTCTGTCTTGTATTTTAATTCAACTCGATAGCCTGTGGGTGTACCCGTTGTCTTTTGAGAGGCATGTAACATATCGTAGCCTGGGAAGTTGGACGACAAATAAGTCAAAACACTCGCTGGAAGTGCAGTGGAATCCACTTTCGCAAAAGCTTCACGAATACTCCCTTTGGAGGTAATGACCACTTGCGCTTCGGTTGTGGCGGTTGTCACATCCGCTACATACAAGGCATTCGGTTGAAGTACTGAGTACGCAACTTGTGCGGTAGGGTAGGTCTGTTTGATCGTTGTTTGAACAGCTTGTGGAACATTGGCTGTATTGGTAGCTTGAAAGCCCTGTGGCTCGACGGCATCTTCCTTGATGCATGACGATAACAATGCTGTACTAGCAAAGGCGAAAAGGATGAACTTTTTCATAGGTCTGAATTTTTAGTTGAACACAGGTTAAACGTATATACTTGTTTAATCGTGTACAAATATGAATTGAAAACGATGACATGCCAACAAGCAATCGACGAATCGACCTTTCCAGTCTACGAATTTTAAAATTTGTTAATTTGATAGTACCTTGTATTGCATAGTACTATAAAATGATTAGTTTTGTGCATGAAAAATTTCAAACAATTGCTATTGGCCGTTCTGATGGTCTTTTTGGTCCAACCGATTTTTGCGTTGGGATTGCCGCAGCGTTTGTATCCTGCCAAAGTAATCAAGAAATCCTTTCAGGTTCTTGTGAAAAAGGTATCGCGTAATTCTTAATTTTTCCATTATTTTTGGGTTTACATTCCATAAACCTATGTTCTTAGCCTTTATTTCTTGGGATCCTAATCCAGTTATCGTTGATTTATTTGGTTTTCCGATCCGTTGGTATGGATTTTTCTTTGCCCTCGCTTTTTTAGCGGGTTTTCGCGTGGTAAGCTATATGTTTAAGCAGGAGGGAAGATCGACGGAACAAGCTGATCAGCTTTTGATGTATACCATGGTTGCGACCATTGTGGGCGCGCGCACAGGACATTATTTCTTTTATGAATTTCCCCTATTACAAGCCGATCCCTTGCGTTTTTTCCTTCAAATGATTACGCCTCCCTTTTCAGGCTTAGCTTCTCACGGCGCGTCTATCGGTTTATTCCTTGCCTTTTACCTGTACTCCAAAAAGCATCCTGGGATGTCATATTTATACATCACCGACCGCATCGTACCCGCGGTTGCACTGGCCGGATTCTTTATTCGAATGGGGAATTTGATGAATTCGGAAATTATTGGAAAGCCAACCGAATTGCCTTGGGGCTTTAAGTTTTTACGAGATACTGAGTTTAATCCTTACGGTGATCCGAATTTAGTTTTAGCTCGTCATCCCTCACAATTGTACGAGGCCTTATCTTGTCTATTGATTTTTGCTGCCCTTATGTGGTTTTGGTCACGTAAGAAACAAGCTACGCAAGAGGGCCAGATGACCGGTTGGTTCATGATTGTTCTCTTCACCCTTCGCTTTTTCTACGAGTTTTTGAAGGAAAACCAAAGTGCTTTTGAGAATAATCTAACGATGAACATGGGCCAAATTCTTTCCATACCCGCCGTACTTTTTGGCGTCATTGTCCTCCTTTATTCCCATCGAAAGAAAAACGCTTAATCGATTTTTTGGATTTCTTTCCCCAATGCTGTGATGCGTTTCGCGAACAAGTAGCGATTCAAATTATAGGCATCAAAATCTTTTGAGCTTGGATCAAAACTAGCTCTTCGTGTTCGATCTGCCGCATGAATAAATGCTTGATTACCCTCCCAAATGCCCACATGGACTACTTTATAGGTGCCATCTTGACGCTTTTCACCAAAAAACAATAAGTCCCCCGGCTTAAGATTTTGCCAATTTCGCAGACTATCGACTAATTCCCCCTCACGTGCTTGTTGGCTCGCATCCCTTGGAATATTCCATCCATTGGCCTGAAAAACTAATTTGGTAAATCCACTGCAATCCATTCCCTTATTCGATGTTCCGCCCCACAGGTAAGGAATTCCCATTAATTGATGAGCCGCTAACAATAAGCGATTTTCCGTAGGTGCCGGATTGGATTTCTTCCACTCCTCAAAATTGACGACATCCTTTTGCGAGACAAATCCCTTGGTCCCGTCCGCCATTTGTATCTCCCAAAAACCGATTTTCTTTTGCGTAACCATCACCCGGTTATGTTGGACCAGCTCACTTATAACCTCCGATTTGAAACTGGGTTGTTGGTAAACTTTACTCGCACTCGCCATCACGACATATTCCTTCCCTGAATTTCGATAGTTTTTGAATTCCATACTATCCATCCGAATGATTGTACCTCCTTCAATCCAACCCTGGTAATGATCGGGTAATTGAATTCGATACCAATTCTTCGTCGCCGCTTTTTCCAATAATTGAACGGGGGTGCCCAACAAAACCTGGGTACTCATTTCCGCTCCCTCGCGGGCTTCGCTTCGTACATTTCCGACTGAGACATTAATAATCCCAATTGTTTTTTGTGCCCAAATGCAGTGAGCAAATAGGATAAATAAGATGATTTTAATCCGCATAGCTAAATTTTAAATAGTCTAGGTTGGGTTGATTCGCTTTCTTGCGAGCTAACTCATAGTTGTAGATTACTTCGCCTAAATGTTTGTAGAATGGGAATCCGACGGTGTCGTAATCGTATTTATCATCATTGAAAATCTCATCTTCGTTGCAATAAATGGTCGCGGTCAGCATAAATTCGACTCCATGTTTGAAATCGACAAAATAGGCATTGTCCAACAAGAATCCGTAGGCATCGCCGACTTTATTAAAAATTCTAACATCGGGATTGATCTTCGCATTTTTATCTCCGCCATAATAAAGGAATTTGCAATAGGCGGGTCCGATTGTACTATCTGATTGGTAACTTGGATATGTTGATTCGGTCGGGTATTGCGACATGTGGCGATACAAAAATGTATAATCCTCAGCCTTTAACTTAAACTGTTCGCTTTTTGAAAAAGATCCTGGAAACATCAGTCGCTTCAAGAAATCATGCTGTGCCTGTAAAGGATAAGCATTTTTGAAACTGAAATTTACAGGGTGCGGAATGATTCGACCAGAGTCATTCATGACGCCTTTGCCCAAAATAATGGGTGTGCTTGAAAAGATTTGTTTTTTATTAAACTGTTCCTTTTGTTGCCAAATGACTTCACCTTGCTCATTGATGAATTGAACCGGATTCGTGTATTGATTCTCCAACAAGGGAATCGACGTCTGTAATCGATGCGTGAAGCGAACGCCTTCAAATCCTTTGTTGGCCATCGTTTTGTTGAAATCCTTTTGACCCAAAAACTCATAAAGGCGATTGTACGCCTCATTATCGGAGACCAATAAAATCTTTTTGATGTAATGTTCGATGCTTGGTAGCCCGTTGGCAGCCGTACTATCCTGTAAGATTTCCAACTGGGTCGGCCGATTTTTCAAGGTCTGAAAGGTCGTTGATTTGTCAATTTTTAGCTTGTTGATTTTTTCCAAGGCCAACACACTGGCGGCTAATTTAACTGTACTCGCGGGATAAAAATATTCATTGGCATCGACCCGGTAGGCATGTGTCGTAAATTTAGCTTGGTTCTTTGAATCACGATCGATCTGCGTATACAAGATTTGCAAACGGTATTTTGATGGGTTATCCGTCAAATGCTTGAAATAGGTCGGGTTCGACTTCAATAGTTGCTCAATGAGATTTTCTTGGGCATGTAACATCGTAGTAATCAAAAGTCCAAAAAGTAGAACGAGTTTAAATTTCATATTTTTCAAGGGCTGCTAGGAGGTCTTCAATATCTTTCAGGCCGAGGCTTGCAGGTAGAATCGCTTTGCAAATCGGTTTTGCCGTAACATCCGGGTAGGCAAATTGATTGCATAGGAATCCGTGATTTTTCAGGTGCTCAAATAATTGTGCATCTTGGGCACTAAAGGCAGGATAATCTTTGACGAATTGAACATGCTGGGCTTGTTCTGTAAATAGCTTCGCCAAGTTTTGAGAATGTTGCATGCGTTCTTCATAAGCCTCTTGCGCATGCAAACAGGCATACATGTAGGCCGGATTCGGAGGGGATCCCCCCACCCAGAAGGGGTCTTTTTTGATCGTTTCAATGTCGGCCTTTTTACCTAAAATGATTCCCGCAGGTATGCCATAAGCTTTGGAAAGCGAGCTTGTTTGAATGCTATGGGCTGGCGTATTTATGGCGGTGGAAACAATGCCTAATCGATGCGATTCGTCAACAACTAAAACCTGTTCTTCACGTAATTCTCGTTCAAACCCCGTCAAAAATTCCTCCAACCAAGGTGCCCCAATGCCATCCATTCCCAAGATTTTAGCATCCGATTTCCAATCGGAAAAAGACCCTTCCTGCGGTTTATGTGGATGTCGCCACAAAGCAGGATGTGTTTTGGGCGCCAAGCTAATCTCTCCATCGGGATATTTTTGCATGAGATATTGCATCACCGTTTGGCCCGCTAATAGGCCTGAACTGCATAAAGCTGCCGCCTCTACTTGATATCGTTTGGCGAACACCTCTTCCAAGGATTGCCACACATCCATTTGGTAATTATTCAATCTCGAACTTCCCCAGTTTTGTGAAAATTGTCGAATACCTTCCTGTAATT
>JBJTMZ010000068.1:0-5039 GCA_046073805.1 Aquirufa sp. | reverse complement strand
ACAGCAACTGCGTTTCCAAATCCGTACTCGCAATCGGCGTACTCAAAATTCCTATATCCAATTTTCCCTCGCGCAAACTCCGCTTTAAATGTGCGGTCGTTTGTTCCTGAATCTCAAAAACTACCTGCGGGTATTTGGCCATTAACGGCTTAATGATAATCGACAAAACCGAACTCGCGATGGTCGGGATAACCCCGATCTTCACACGACCTTCCAACTTGTGCTGGATAGACTTGGAGGCATCGAGTAAAGCATTCGCATGGCCAACGACCTGTTGGGCATGAATTAAAATTTCCCTTCCATTTTCCGTCGTCGCAATCGGATTTGCCTTACGATCAAAAATGACGATATCGAGCTGTTCTTCGAGTTTTTTGACCATCGCACTCAAGGTTGCCTGCGTCACATGGCAATATTCCGCTGCTTTGGAGAAGCTTTTAAATTGGTCAACTGCCAATATGTATTCCAATTGCTGTATATTCAACGATATAGATTTTGTCTATGACAAATATAGAAAATTTCAGTTTTCTCTATAAAAATTTTGCGCCTAAATTCACCCCACTAAAAATCAAGAATCATGAAAAAACTACTAATCATCAGTGCGATTTTTGCAGCGACAGCCGTGCAAGCGCAAGAATACGCAAATCCGCATGCAGCGGCTGGAGCGAATCCACATGCAGGTATGAATCCTCATACGGGGATGAAGCCAGCTGGGACGACCAACAAAGATTGGTGGCCTGGCCAATTAAACGTAGCGATGCTTCGTCAAAACTCAGAGAAATCGAATCCGATGGGCCTCGATTTTAACTACATCAAGGCATTCAAGAGCCTCGATTATTTCGCCCTAAAGAAGGACATCGCAGCCGTATTAACGCAATCTCAAGATTGGTGGCCGGCGGATTTTGGAAATTATGGTCCCTTGTTTATTCGTATGGCATGGCACAGCGCAGGTACCTATCGTTCGGGTGACGGACGTGGGGGTTCTCGTGCGGGGCAGCAACGATTTGCGCCATTGAACTCTTGGCCGGACAATACCAACCTCGACAAAGCGCGTCGTCTATTGTGGCCAATCAAACAAAAATATGGGGATAAGATTTCTTGGGCTGACCTGATGGTATTGACTGGAAACGTAGCTTTGGAAAACATGGGCTTCAAGACCTTTGGTTTCGCGGGCGGACGGACAGATGTTTGGGAACCCGAGAACAACGTGTATTGGGGATCGGAGAAGAAATGGTTGGACGACAAAAACCGTTACACAGGAGATCGTAAATTGGAAACTCCTTTGGCAGCCGTTCAAATGGGCTTGATCTATGTGAACCCAGAAGGACCTAATGGCGTGCCAGATCCAGTAGCATCTGCGAAAGATATCCGTGAGACATTCGGTCGCATGGGGATGAACGATGAGGAAACTGTAGCCTTGATCGCAGGTGGTCACACCTTCGGTAAAACACACGGTGCGGGTCCCGCAACTAACGTGGGTCCAGACCCAGAGGCAGCGGGAATTGAAGAGCAAGGATTAGGCTGGAAGAGCACATACAAATCCGGAAAAGGAAAAGACGCAATTACGTCAGGTTTAGAGGTTACTTGGACTTCGACACCAATCCGTTGGGGAATTGGTTACCTCCATTTATTGTTCAACAATGAGTGGGAATTGACCAAGAGCCCAGCAGGCGCTAATCAATGGGTGGCGAAAAACAGCGCGAAAATCATCCCAGACGCCTTCGACAAAAATACCTTCCATTTACCTACTATGTTGACCACGGATATCGCCCTTCGTGCGGATCCGATTTATGAGAAAATCTCGCGTAATTTCTTAGAGAACCCGGAGGTTTTTGCGAAAGCTTTTGCGAAATCTTGGTTCAAATTAACGCACCGCGACATGGGTCCAAGCTCTACCTATTTAGGACCTGAAGTACCGAAAGAGCAATTGATTTGGCAAGACCCCATTCCTGCCTTAAATCACGAAGTGGCGAACGCACAAGATATCGTGGCATTGAAAGTGAAATTGTTGAACTCGGGATTGTCTATTAGCGAATTAGTTTCGACAGCTTGGGCATCTGCTTCGACTTACCGTCACTCAGATCGCCGTGGTGGCGCGAATGGGGCGCGTATCCGTTTATTGCCACAACGTAATTGGGAAGTTAATAATCCAAAGCAATTGGAGAAAGTATTGGCCGTATTGGAGAAAATCCAACAAGAGTTCAATGCGAAATCAGGCAAGAAGAAAATCTCAATCGCGGATTTAATCGTATTGGGTGGATCAGCGGCGGTTGAAAAAGCGGCAGCGAATGCAGGTGTGAAAACAACTGTACCCTTTACGCCGGGCCGTATGGATGCTTCCCAAGAGCAAACAGATGTGGCTTCATTTAACCTATTGGAACCCATGGGCGATGGTTTCCGCAACTATTTGAAGACGCGCTACACGCTTTCGACAGAAGAAATTTTCATCGATAAGGCACAATTATTAACCTTAACGGCTCCAGAAATGACCGTATTGACAGGCGGAATGCGTGTATTGAATACGAATTACAATGGTTCGAAACATGGTGTGTTTACCACGAAGAAAGATGCCTTGACAAATGATTTCTTTGTCAACTTGTTGGAGATGGGAACGACTTGGAAACCAAAAGATGAAACGAAAGAAGAGTTTATCGGAACAAATTACAAAACAGGAGCGCAGGTTGCGACAGCGACACGTGCCGATTTGATTTTTGGATCGAATTCGGAACTTCGCGCTTTGGCTGAGGTGTATGCAACAAAAGATGCACAAACCAAGTTTGTGAAGGATTTCGTCGCAGCATGGACCAAAGTGATGAAACTCGACCGCTTCGATGTCACATTTAAATAGGGTTGTTAAGGTTTGAAGAAAGCCAGCTGCGTTTGTGGCTGGCTTTTTATTTTTGCCCCTTTAGCTTGTCGTATTCCCGTTGTTCCAACGAGCCAACAACAATTACATAGGCATTTACATATTGAATCCCCAAACCTAAACCCCAGCCTAACATGGGCCAAATTGGCCATGGTAAATGATTCATCCGCACCTCGCCCGGCATGGTCATGTACCATACTATCCATAAAAAAGGAATGACAACAGAGTAAGCTCCGAAGCTTCTTTTGAATTTAGCGCGCTTTTTAGCGATTGCCCATAATTGTAAATCGGTACTTTCCATGATATTTCGTTTTTCGGTTTCGTCATCAGGAGCATACAACAAAGGTAAATTCACTCCAAGCACCTCGCCAATCGCATTCATCGAATACAGACTCGGCTTCACCTCGTTACGTTCCATGCGCTGAACGGTCCGAAGTGCGACCCCACTTTTTTCAGAAAGTTCTTGCTGCGTGAGTCCCTTCGAGGTACGGATTTCCTTTAATTGTTCTCCAAAATTCATGGGGCAAAGTTGGGCTTAAATTACCTATCAACAAACGTCAATCACCTGACTTGTTTACGTCATCTCTTAAAATTCTCAATCGCCCGATGCGATCCATCACAGCCTGGCTTCTTTTTTGTTAAGCCGCAAACACAGTCGGTAAGTCCAAAACCGCGCAAGATGTATTTCTCATTTTTCTCAATCCGCGCCAAACGTGTAGCCGGTTGTTTACCTTCTGAAAAATTCATCACATAGGCTCTTTGTCGGCCGGGAGTCAGTTTTTCGAAAGCTATTTTTAGTGCGGGATTTTCGTCCAATTTTTGAACTAATTCCGCTGGCCAAGGCATCGCCTCCGCTTTTTCCACCTTTAATCCTAGCTTTTCTACCTCGATTGCCTCAAAGAGGTAGGCACGGATACTCGCCTCTTTTTGTTTTATTTCTTCGAGTGAAGAAAACTTCATCCACCTTCCCGACTGCGTATTTTCGCCCGGCTTAAGTAAGAGCTTATCAGTATCGGCCAGCAACCCCCCTTTGAAAAAATTCAGGGCACAGGTTTCCTTCATCGGAGCAATGCCCACAATATTTTTATTCCCAAACATATAAACGGGTGATTGCCATTTATAGGTTTCGGTCAAAAGACAATCCAACAAAATGCCTCGCAAGTAGACCATCTCTTGTTGCCACTTGTCGGCACTTTGCATAAATTCATCTACATTCGGGTCTTTCATTTGATTAGAATTGTGTACGGTATTGCTTTCCTATACAAAGAAAGAAAAATCCTATGAAATCACGTATCCTGTTGGCCATGCTTTTGGCATCCGGAAATTTATTCGCGCAGACCCAACCGGTTTTGCAATCCCGTTCCGTGGAAACCTTGAAGGTCAAAAACCTAACATTTAAGGATCTGAACAAAAACAAGAAATTAGATAAATACGAAGATTGGCGTTTGCCGATTTCGGAGCGCGTCAAAGACTTGGTATCCCAAATGACCCTCGAGGAAAAATTAGGATTCATGTTGATCAGCACAACCCGCATGGGTGGCGACAACGTATTCGCCAATGGAGTACAAGGAGGTGGTCCGAAAACCACTATCACCGATGGATTTAATGAAGAGGATTTGGTGCAAAATACAAACATGTTCACCCGCAAACCGCTGGGAGCACCGAACATGTCGGCCGCTGGAACAACCAAAGGTGTGACACAATTTCACTTACGTCATTTTATCCTACGTGCCAATGCGGAACCCGCGATTTTGGCGAGCTGGTCGAATAATTTACAAGCACTTTGCGAGAGCACACGCTTAGGTATTCCCGCAATCGTAGCGTCCAACCCACGTAATCACGTGACCACGGATGCCTCAGTAGGTTTAAGCGTGGGATTAACATCCTTCTCGAAATGGCCGGGGGAATTAGGTTTAGCAGCGATGCGCGATTTCGATTTAACGCGCAAATTTGCGGAAACGGCAGCAAGCGAATGGCGCGCGGTGGGTTTACGCAAGGGCTATATGTACATGGCAGATTTGGCCACAGAACCTCGTTGGGGCCGCGTGGAAGGAACCTTCGGTGAAGATGCCGATTTGACATCCAAAATGATTACCCAAATCGTATTAGGTTTCCAAGGAAATAAATTATCGAATAAGTCGGTCGCCATGACCACCAAACACTTCCCAGGCGGTGG
>JBJTMZ010000067.1:0-6869 GCA_046073805.1 Aquirufa sp. | reverse complement strand
CAAGTTCAGGTAATGGAGGAGACTTTACTTTAGAAGCACAAGACGGATACACAATTGGTAATACCAATGGGGGTAATATAAACCTATCTCCAGGTAGTGCCAATGGAACAGGGACTGCAGGTATAGTACAAGTTAATGGACAAATTAAAATCACGGGAGGATCTCCTGGTGCAGGTAAGGTATTAGTATCATTAGATGCTTCAGGTAACGCATCGTGGTCGGCCAATAGCAATGGGGGCGTTTCATCCATTACAGCATCTGCAACGATGGCCAATACCGATACGTACAATTTAATTGTATTCTCAGGCTCTACCGCCTCGCAGATAATCACCTTACCTACGGCATCTTCGGCAGGAGCAGGACGAGAAATCACGATTAAAAACATTTCAACAGTTTCCGTAGGTGTTGCATCTACGAGTTACCTTATTTCAGATAGTACCACATCAACAGCTACTAGTTTAAGTATTGGTATTGAGCCATCCAACAACTGGATTAAGGCTATTTCGGATGGTACGAACTGGATTATTTTACGTGCTTTATTCTAATCGTACGTATGAAGAAGTATTATCACCTCATCGGATTGTTATTCGGCGTTTTCGTCTCCCATGCCCAAACGGGCATCGGGACGACGACGCCTGTCAATAAGTTTCAAGTGGAATCCACTACTGCAGACCCTGTTAACACGGGTTCATCAGCTAATGGCGTGTTACGTCTTGGGGGACTTTCCGTGGCGCATGTCCTTGATTTTGGTTTAAGTTCTACATCTACTTTTGCCTGGGTACAAGCACGGAACAAAACATATGGAACAAATTATATTTTGGCTTTGAATCCATTAGGTGGGAATGTGGGCTTAGGAACCTCTGCTCCGACGACGACGCTTACGGTGGGCAATGCCGCAGGAACAATCAGTGGTGAAATCACCATCAATCCACAGGGTACAACGAATGAAGGTGGCCAAATCACGCTGAAAAAGTCCCTATCCGGTGGTTCTTCCGATTGGACAATCGATCAATATGCAACCGCGGCTTCAGATGCCCGTTTTCGAATATTCCCGGGAAGTACTGAATCAAATGGAATTACAATCCGTGAAACGGGAAACATAGGAATAGGTACCTCCACCCCTTCTGCCAAATTAAATCTTTCTGGAGGGGGCATTCGCATCGCTACTGGTTTTACGAATTCAGCCACTCGACCCGCAGCCAATACAAGTTCCGTGGGCAATTATGAAATTCGGGGCGTAGGTGGTGTTACACAAAACGATGCAACCGATGATGGATTTTTACGGCTTTCCGCAGGTGGTGGAACGAATGCTACAGGGCAATCTTCCATCGATATTTCAGGCTATTCGACTGTCGCAGACATGAATAACAACATCGTTATGCGTACAAGCAGCGTGGAACGCTTACGGATCGATAATAATGGCCAAACGACATTGAGCGGAAATTTGACGGGAACGAGTGGTTCGAGTACGATTGCGAATTTCGGTTCCGCACTGAATGATCAAACGGGTACGACCTATACCTTAACGGCAGCAGACAACGGGAAAATACTAACATTCAATAATGCGAGTGCCATCACACTCACAGTTCCTTCGCTGTCCGTAGGTTTCAACTGTATGATTGTGCAAAAAGGGACAGGCCAAGTGAATTTAGCTGCTTCAGGCGTAACCATCTCGAATCGATATGGATATACGAAAACAGCTGGACAGTATGCGATGTTGACTTTGGTCTGCATAGCAAGCAATGTATACATCTCCTCGGGAGACATGAATAATTAATGAATTTGACACGTTTTCTCATTTTTTGCTTGCTAGGCTTGGCATTCACCGGAATGTCCCAAGTACTCGCGCCCATGCAAGCAGGCATTAGACAACCCAATATCGAATTGGATTATTGGGTATATAGTACCTATGGGGGTACTGGGAGCACGACACAATATACGTTACCGCCTACGACAAAGGCTGAAATGGACAAATTGTTCAATACAGACAATTCCAATAGTACAATTTTTCGTTCTGGTCAGACAAATTCCGCCAAACTGCTTGACTGGACCAGCATTGCAGAATTAAGTAGCATTGGAATTAGTTTGCCCAATTCGGGAAATTATTTTGCGATGAGAATTCAGGGCACCTTCATCCCGTTGGAAACAGGATCTTATACCTTTAGTTTAGAAACAGATGATGCAAGTGACTTTATCATCAATGGAACAAATGTTGTCAATCGTTATGCGGGTCAGGCGGTTCCCACGCTAGGATCCACGGTCGGAAGTATTTCACTGAACGCAGGACAAAAATACCGTTTTGAAATTCGGATGCAGCAAGGGACCGGGGGATTTGGGCTACGATTTTATTGGAAATCCCCATCCCAAAATTCAGCCCCTACTGCCTACCAAAGCTCGCTACCCGCGAATACCTATTATCAATCCTGGACCCAAAATCTTCAGGAACTGATAAGCAATCCAGACATGGATGGTAGTACAGCTGCGAGAGCAGCACCAAATGCCAAATACATTCAAACCGCATTCAGTAATTATACGGACAATGTATATTGGATTAATTTACCATTCGTTGGGCCCACCCAAATTTACTGTTTATTAAATTCTGCCATTGATGGTGGCGGTTGGATGATGATCATGAAAGCGACTCGGGGTACAACCTTTCCCTATACAAGTAGCTATTGGACCGCGGTGAATACGCTGAATCCTACAGCTTATAATCGGGCTGATGGTGATGCCAAATTCGATTCGATGAATTATTTCTTTGCGAAAGATATCATGGCTTTATGGCCCGATATTGCCTCGAATTACGGTTCTAGCACCACAGGGGGATCTGTCAATTTGAGTAGTAGTTACAACAACTGGTGTTGGCTTCAAAACAATTTTAATAATGGAATCCGCATTACTCCCATTAATTTTTTTGCGAGCTCTACGAAATTATATTTTTACGATGCCAATAATTTTGCTGGAAAAGGTACTGCTTTCTCTTCGCAAGTGGACGTACGATTTTACGGATTTAATTATGCCAATGCCAATACGGCAGCCCAAGTTCGCTGGGGATTTGGCTGGAATGAAAATGGAGGTGGCTTATATCCTAATGGAAATGAAGCATCAAACGACGTATCTGGAGGTATTGGAATGGCATGGGGAAGCTATTCCGCTGGGGATTACATATCCTGTTGTCAAAATATAACGGGTATCAATCGAACGGCACGTGTGGAACTTTATGTTAGGTAAAAAGATGAAAAAGATCCTATTTTTAATGTTTATCGCTTTCCAGGCTCTTTCCCAAACGGGCATCGGGACGACGACTCCTGTCAATAAATTTCAGGTGGAAGCGAGTACGGCTGATCCCCTCAATTCAGGCTCATCTGCTAATGGCGTGTTACGTCTTGGGGGACTTTCCGTGGCGCATGTCCTTGATTTTGGTTTGAGTTCTACTTCAACTTTTGCTTGGATTCAGGCGAGAAACAAAACCTATGGAACCAACTATACCTTGGCCTTGAATCCCCTAGGTGGAAACGTGGGTATTGGAACATCCTCTCCTACTGCGAAACTAAATCTCGTGGGTGGCGGAATTCGTATCGCTACGGGATTTACGAATACAGCTAGTCGGCCGGCTGTTAATACAAGCACGGTTGGGAATTATGAAATTCGGGCCGTTGGCGGTGTAACTCAAAATGACGCAACAGATGATGGTTTCCTACGTTTAGCTGCTGGAGGCGGAACCAATACTACGGGACAATCAGCCATTGAGATTTCGGGCTATTCGACCGTAGCCGACATGAATAATAACATCGTCTTCCGGACCGTAGGAACCGAGCGGTTGCGCATAGACCAATCAGG
Source organism: Aquirufa sp. (assembly GCA_046073805.1). Lineage (GTDB taxonomy): Bacteria > Bacteroidota > Bacteroidia > Cytophagales > Spirosomataceae > Aquirufa. Next base: position 3,029 of record JBJTMZ010000067.1, on the reverse strand, counting down.
CAATGTGAATGGGGCGAGTACGGGCGTTTTATCTGGTTTTGGGGCTCAAATTAATTCGATTTCATCTTCTTATTCCATCGCAGCTAGTGATAATGGGGAAATTTTACAGACTACGGCTGCCACCGCTATCACTTTGACGATACCAACAGGATTGCCTACAGGTTTTAATTGCATGGTCTTGCAGTATGGGGCAGGTCAAATAACATTTTCCCCAGCGGCAGGTGTGACGATGATTAATCGGAATGGCTATACCAAGTCAATCGGCCAATACGCGTTAGTCACCTTATTGCACATCGGTTCCAATGTTGTCATCGTATCTGGAGAACTAAGTAATTAACATGCGCGCCATCCTACTACTTTTTTTATTGATTCCTGCGATGGCAAAAGCGCAGTTTTTTGCGCCTGCCTATGGCAATGCCGTTTCGAAGAATAATTTAATGGTAGACTATGATTTCAGCAATGCCAATACCTATGCGGGTAGCGGTACAACGGTCAATAATCTAACTGGCAAATCCGCCCCTGCCTATTTTTACAATAGCCCTGCCTTCATCAAAGACCCCGGATACCTCAAGTTTACATCAGCTAGTGCCCAATACATGGTGCTCGGTGATTTCAAAACCTATTACCCAGCTACAAGTTCAACGACCCGTTCGGGTGTATTTACCGTAAGTCTTTGGTTTAATCCTACTACCCTAAACGGAATTGTCCTGACCGATTTGAATTCTTCTACTATAAATGGAGGATACCATACCGCGGATATCGAAATGGTCAATGGCTACCTGAAATTTTCAGTCTGGCCCAGAACGAGCATATTAACCACCGCGTCTACGGTTAGTCTTAATACCTGGCACCATGTCGTGCTCGCTTACACGGGAACTGATGTAAAAGCCTATGTGGACAATATCGCAGTGGGGACTGCTACTTATACACGAGAGGGCCCTGCGATGGGTACGGGTTCTCAATATTTTGGAATTGCGGCTTATGATATTACACATATGGGATCCGCTTCGTATGGCAATTTCTTATTGGCTGATTTCAAGTTTTATGCCAGCGCCTTGAGCGCAGGCGAGGTAAGTAACCTCTACAATGCGGAAAAGACGAATTACAGTTTGGTATTCATGCTTGACCCCATGTATGCGGCCTCCTACCCTGGCTCGGGTTCAGTTTGGTATGACATATCAGGCGGAAATCAAAGTTCCACGAACACGGCTAACGTTACCTATAATACAGCTGCTGGCGGCTCCATGTATTTCAATGGCTCGGGGTATTCCGATTTTAGCTTTAACCTAAATGGTGCCAGTACATTAACCGTAGAGCTATGGGCCTATCCAACAAGCCTAACGAATGGGATGTTTTTTGGTTTTTATGCGTATGACGTATATTTAGTCAGCAATTTACTTGGTTATAATACATCAGCTGGTGATTTATATGGACTAAATACTACCCAAACAAGCGGTTTTGCCAATACGTGGCGACATTATGTTTTCGTGATGCGAGAAGGAGGTGTGACAAACAATAAGATTTATGTCAATGGCGTGTTACAAAGTTTGGCACAACAACTTGGCACTCCATCGAATGCAACGGCCGTTTTTAATGCAGGGGCAGGTCGAATAGGCGGTTGGCGCATTAATACGAACTACACCCAACAAATGTACATGAGCTATTTTAAAATTTACAATCGCGAATTAACGCAAAGCGAGATTACGAACAAATTCAATGCAAGCAAAACACGACATGGCTATTAAGCAAATACTCATCCCCTTTTTCATCTGCACGAGCTTCCTGGGTTTCGCCCAAACAGGAATCGGAACGACAAGTCCCGTGACAAAGCTACACGTAAAATCCAATGGGCCAACTTTTCGCATCGAAGGTACGGACCATGTATATATGGAACTATATCCCCAGGGAGCAACAACACGCTATGCCTATTTGGGATATCCTGGCGCCAGTTCGACCCAGTTAACCTTGATGAGCCAATTTTCTACAGGGACGATTGCATTTGGTACCAATAATACAAGTCGGATGTTTTTAGCAGCTGACGGAAAATTGTCGGTAGGTACAAGTACAGCATTATCTACCCTAACGGTGGGTTCTGCCGATGGAGTAACTGCAGGAGAAATAACGCTCAATCCATCTACCACGCTCTACGAAGGAGGCCAATTAACCATGAAAAAATCCTTAACTGGAAGTACGGTTGACTGGTATATAGATCAATATGGAACTACCGCAGCTGATGCGCGTTTTCGAATTTTCAATGCTACCGGAGAACTGAACGGTTTGGCCATCAAGGAAAGTGGCTACGTGGGTTTGGGAACGAATGCACCCACCGTACGACTACAGGTTGCGGGGGATATCATCGCCAACTCCATTGCGGGCTCATCGGATGAGCGATTCAAAATGAATATAGCCACGATTGCAAATCCCTTGCAAAAAGTTATGTCCTTACGTGGCGTAAATTTTGATTGGCGGACACAAGAATTCCCAACGCGGCAATTTTCGACGAAACGTACACTCGGTTTTATTGCGCAAGAAGTAGAGAAAGTATTGCCCGAAATTGTACAAACCGAAAACACAGCCGAAGCATATAAGTCCGTTCAATACGACAAAGTGGTTGCATTGCTTGTAGAGGCCGTTAAGGAGCAACAAAAACAAATCAACCGCTTAAACAAAAAAATCAAGTATTTGAGTCGTAAAGTTGCCAAATAATAGATGCGTGCATTTGTTCTAATTTTTCTGATATTTCACTGGGGACCTTCGCTCCTGGCTCAAACGAGTACCAGCAGTAATGGATCAGGAAATTTTACGAATACGGCTACTTGGTCGAGCCCAGCAAACCTCACCGGAACGGTGACGATAGGTGATGGACATACCATTACGATTCCGAACAATATCAATCCCGTATATTCGAACAAAATTATCTTTTCGGGTACTGGTAAATTGGTTTTGGCGGGTACGAACAGTAAATGGATTCAAGCCGGTAGGTTGAATGCGAGTCCAGCTATGGAATCCCTTAATAATGTCGATAATTG
>JBJTMZ010000066.1:0-5742 GCA_046073805.1 Aquirufa sp. | reverse complement strand
ATGAAGACAACCGACGCTAATTTATGGGGAATTGATTTGGGCGGCACCAAGATTGAATGTGCTGTGTTGGACGCCCATGATCCTTTGAAAGTACTCATTCGTGAACGCATAGATACGGAAGCTCAAAAGGGCTATGACCATATTTTAAGTCAGGTTAAAATTTTAGTGGATCGCGTTTCGGATAAATTGGGAATTCGTCCCAGTCGAATTGGGTTTGCGACGCCAGGAGTTTTGAATCCGCGCACACAAACCATGAAAAATTGCAATACGGTCTCCATGAATGGCAAACCGATGGCAACTGATTTAGCTCAAATTCTTGGATGTGAAGTGAAATTAGCCAACGATGCGAATTGTTTCGCATTGGCCGAAACTTTGTTGGGCGCCGTTCAAGACATCAATCCCAGGGCCGAAATGGTTTTTGGGATCATCATGGGAACGGGTGTTGGGGGTGGATTAGTCGCTCATGGAAAAGTTGTTCAAGGATTACATGGAATTGGCGGAGAGTGGGGGCATAATATTTTGGAAGAAGATGGCTTACCTTGTTATTGTGGCAAGTCGGGATGTGTCGAGCATGTTCTCTCAGGTCCAGCTTTGGAGCATTTTTACCATTCAAAAAGCGGGCAATCCAAACGGATGCCGGAGATTATGCGCTTATACCAGGAAAAATCGGATGATATGGCGATCGCTACCGTTGAAAGGATGTTGGAAAATTTCGGTCGCGCGGTTTCTACGCTGATTAACGTCATCGATCCCGATGTCATTGTCATCGGAGGTGGTCTAGGAAATATCGATTTGCTGTATACGGAAGGTTACAACCGTATACGTAAATACATTTTTAACTCGGGTGAGGTATTTACACCCATTGTTAAGCCCAAATTAGGGGATAGTGCCGGTGTATTTGGCGCGGCGATGTTATTTGCCTAAACCTTTAAGAACCATTTTTTGCGGTAGAATACGTAGCAAATGCTCCAGCAAATTAGCACGAAGCTCATGGCAAATGCGAGTGAGCCATTGAATTTACCAAATATTGGCTCGTATACATGCCAGTAAAGCCAGGTGCTCAAACTAGTTGTTGAATCACCCTCTGGCATTTGAATATGATCCATTTGAATGGCTAAAACCTCGGATATCGCATAAGCCAAAATGGAGTTAGTTCCAAAAACCAAAAAGAATGTGTTGGCCAAGTGTTTTTCTTTGGTCTCTATCCACCAGCTCAATATTCCGATTAAAATAAAATCAATTCCTGCGCACAAGAGCACAAAAGAACTGGTCCATAGTTTCTTGTTGATGGGAAAGGCTTTATCCCAAATTAGGGCCAAAGCAATTAGTGCGAATCCATATACTAATAGATTTGATAAGGGAGACTTATTGATCGCGCGTTGTTTTTCTAAAAATATGCTTGCCTGGTAGCCAAGTAAGCAGGTTGATACGGCAGGAAGTGTACTCAATAGACCTTCCGGGTCAAATGGGATCCCATTGCCATGATATAGATGGTTTGGGCCGAATAAAAATAGATCCAATTTCAAGACAGCATTTGAACTTAATTCATAGGGTACCCCGGAGTCCCCAAAGGTGTACATAATGGCCCAATAGCCCAGTAAAATCAAGATATTGATGCGTGTCAACCAGTTTGCTGGTACGCTGAGTGTGATAAAAGAAACGGCACAATAGGAAAGGGCAATTCTTGGCAAGACATTTAAGAATCGTAGTTTTTCAAAACTAAAATCAATAAATGGGAAATAAAATATCAAATAATTGATCAGGAAAAGCAGGAGCGTTCGTCGGATGATTTTGGTGCGAACTCGTGGAGTTAAACTGTAATTAAACGACTTAAATGAAAAGCGCATGGCCACTCCAACCATAAATAAGAACGTCGGAAAAACTAAGTCGGTGGGCGTAAAACCATGCCATTTCGCATGTTTTAAGGGGCCGTAGGTAAAATCTCCATTGCCGGATGTATTGACCAAAATCATGCATGCCAACGTGATTCCACGTAGGATGTCCAAAGAAAGAAATCTCGTTTTCATTTTGATAGGTTTATCAGCACGGGTACTATTTCAACACCCGATTCATATGTAAATCTAAAATAATATTTTCCAGAAACGAAAGGGGGAAGTGAAATTTCTGATTGTTCGGGGAGATTACTAAGTGATTGTATGACAGCACCTTGTGGTGAGACGATATCCAGGTTGACAGCTGATTTTTTCTGATGATGGATGTGTAAACCTTGGCCCAAGGAAACGGGGTTAGGGTAAATTTGTATGGCATTTCGAATGACGGGTTCATTCCCTAAAACAGGATTGATTATTTTACTTGCTCGGTCAAAATGGGGTATGCCATAGCCTAAATTACTGTTGGGGCTTAGTGCCAAAGTGCCTGATAAACGAATGGCTTTCATGATCTCCCAGGCACTTTTTGTCGGATGTGCCTGTACAAGCCCAGCGGCTATCCCGGCCACTAAAGGAGCCGAAAAGGAAGTTCCGCTGACCGCGGTTATGGTCCCATCGGGTTTGCTTGATATTGTTCCGAGGCCCATGGCGGCAATATCAGGTTTAATTCGATTGTCGAAACTTGGCCCCATGGAACTAAAAGATGCTCGTATGCCTGTTCGGTCGACCGCTGCTACGCTGATAATTGAATCTGCGTCTGCGGGTGATGAGATAAATTTCCAGGAAGAAGAACCTTCATTTCCTGCTGAAATGGTACAGATAATGCCCCTTTGACTGGCCCACACCGCTGCCTTGGTACTGATGGCTGTTTTTCCATCCATGTCTTTGTAGGCATGATCGTATTTCGGATTATCAAATGTGGTATACCCGAGTGAAGAGCTTATGATATCCGTTCCTAAGCTATCAGCCCATTCAGCTCCTCGAAGCCAATTAACCTCTTCGATCAACATTTCATGTTGGCTTTCCTCGGTTTGTGCCAATGCAAAATTTGCCATGTAGGCTGTTCCAAAAAGTTTGCCTGGTACCTGGGCAGCCACGGTGCTTAATACTTCTGTTCCGTGAGATCCCCCCTTGTAAACTGTTTTTAAGGTTGGGTCTGTGGTCAAGGTAGCATGAATACGTTTTTCTTGAAAAATTGGGCTCAAGGACGGACTTGTATTGGCGTCTAAAAAGCCATCATCTAATAGACTTATTAGCACATTCTCTCCCTTGTATCCATTCTGATGCATTACATCCGCTCCGATTTGCGTTAATTGTGCAAACGAAGCGCCGTAATCGGTGACCGACTCGTCACTGATATTTCGATTTAACGAATTCCCTTGTATGCCACTTGTGGAGTCGAGGGCCATGTTCTTGTAGTAACCCTTGACCACCGGTAGACTCAAAATCTTTTTCAGTTTAACGGGATCTGTCTTGATGACTGCCCCATTTACCCATTTCAAAGGATACAGAATTTGAACACCTTGGTTCGAAATTTGCGTTAAATGGGTTGAACTAACTGGTAAATCTTGTTCATTAACTTTGATTTGCATTTTCTGACGCCTTGCGATGGCGCGTGGACTCAAAAATGCGTCAGGATTGTTTAATGAAAAGTTCGTGGATTGTTTATCTTTAAATAAAATCAGGTATCGGTATTGGGGGGTGGCGGTGCCTTGAGCAAAAGAGCCTTGAATGATACTGAATAAAAGGATAAACGATAAGAATTTAATGACTTGAACACAGTTTGGTTGAGCCAAATTAGCTATTTTTACTTTTAATTCGAACAAAAAACCGGATTTATTCGTTTAATTTTTAGAATTTTCCACGTTTAATCATGCGAAATAACCTGAAGAAAGGATTTTGTCTGCTTTTGGCGGCTTGGCTTTTGGTGGCCAACGTGGGTTTTGCTTGGAGTCAATCGACTTGCCTTTTTACCGGTATTCAAAAAACGTCTTGGCAATACAAGGCTAATTGCTGTGGGGAAAAATCAACTCAAAATCCGATTCAAAAAACCACACTTTCTCGGTCATCTTGTTGTCATTACCAGCATTTTCAGGTTAAGCACCAAGCCTCATTTGCCTCTGAAAAACAAGCCTTTGCGTTGGATTCATGGATAACTGAGCCGATTGCTTCTTTTGATTATCCGATTTCATCTTTTGCGGGTTATGTTACTGTAGTAACGCCCCATCCAAAATCGCTGCTGCCCAGCGTTCGTAGGGCTTTATTGCAAACCTATCGGATTTAGGAATGAAAAGTATTTGACTTTTTATTCACCTAAATGTTCGAAATCATGTTTACTAAATATTTTTGGTTGATTTATCTGTTGAGCTTTTCCGCTTTTTCACAGGAAATCACCGGTCGGGTCATGAGCCTAGATTCTCAAGGAAAAATGGAGGATTTACCCGGCGCTACTGTGTATTACCAGCCTGAAAAAAAGGGTACGGTGGTTGGGGCCAATGGGCTATTCTCCCTCAAAGTACAGCAGTTTCCAGGTTGGCTGACTGTACGTTCCGTCGGATTTGAATCTGATTCGGTTTGGATGACCAAGCCCCAGTTTGTGCATGTACATTTGAAGGCTAATGCCTCCGAATTAAACGAGGTGAAGGTTGTGGCAAGTCCGGGTGGTCACGATGTGCAATCGATTCAAAGTAGGGAAATTCTGACGATGAAAACCTTGGCTAAGGCCGCTTGCTGTAATCTTTCAAAGAGTTTTGAGACGAATGCGAGTGTGTCGGTCAACTTTACCGATGCTGTGACAGGGGCGAAGCAAATATCGCTTTTGGGTCTCTCGGGTACTTATGTGCAAACTCAAGTAGAGAACGTTCCTTCCATCCGAGGACTAAAGTCTACTTATGGTCTGAATTACATTCCGGGTACTTGGATTCGCTCCATCGATTTAGCCAAGGGGCAGAGCTCCGTCGCCAATGGATATGAGTCGATGACCGGAGCCATCAACATGGAACTTGCCAAACCCGATACCTCGGAGGTTTATTTTATAAATGTATATGGGAATTCGCAGGGGCGATTGGAGATTAACCAACAAGCTGCATATAAATTCAATGGCAAGCTATCCACGGCCTTATTAACGCATTATTCCCAACAAGCCTATCGTCTCGATGGAAATAAGGATGGTTTCATGGATTTACCCTTGTTTCAATTGGTTAATGTCATGAACCGTTGGAAATATGCCACGGAACATTGGATGATGCAGGCAGGTGTTAGCTATCTACGGGAAGATCGTTTAGCAGGCCAAATGGATTTTTCTCAATCGAGTTCCAATCGGTATTTGACTTATGGATTTGGAAGTAATACGGGTCGCTTGGAAGCTTTTGCGAAGATCGCGCGATTATTTCCGACAAAGCCTTGGAAAGGAGTGGGCTTGATTTTATCGACAAGCCAACATCAGAATGATGCCTATTTTTCATTTAAAAACTATTTGGGGCGGGAGCAGAGTATGTTTGGGAATTTGATTTATCAGTCGATGATTGATAATACCAACCATACTTGGAAGGCAGGAGCAAGTTTTCTGTATGATTCCTACCAAGAACGATACATCGATTCCAGCTATGCTCGGACAGAAATCGTTCCCGGTTTTTTTGGGGAATATACCTGGACCGTACCTAATAAGTTGGTAGTTGTCATCGGAAATCGAATTGATTTCCATAATCAATTAGGCACGAAATGGGTACCTCGATTTCATGCCAAATGGGATGTCGCACCCAATTGGATGATGCGTGCCTCTTTGGGAAAAGGTTGGCGTCGCGTGAATCCTTTGGCCGAAAACATGGGATTTTTGGCGAATAGTCGATATATC
>JBJTMZ010000065.1:0-4557 GCA_046073805.1 Aquirufa sp. | reverse complement strand
TTATTTTGACGATGCGAGTTATCAGACTCAAGAGGTCGCATTAAAGGGATATGTCTGGACCGAATTACAGTCGAGTTATGCGTTGACAGCGAAATGGCGAATACAAATTCTTCTAAAAAACGTATTAAATCAGGCGCCCGTGGAATTGTATGGGTACACTGGACAGCCGAGGAATATGCAAATCAGCTTATTGGGGAAATTCTAAGGATTGAAGCGTTCGTAAACGTCCTTGCCCGTTGATTGGTCTTTTCCAAACAATTCAATGTAATTGACAGTGGGCATCATGTGTGATTCCTCTACACTGACGAAAACACGTTTGAGGATTTGCAATTTGCCGTTGATGGGAAATAATGCCATGGGACTTCCTTTGGCATCAAGCTTCACGACAAATTTTCGTTTACGATAGGCTAAAAAATAACCTTCGAAGGCATTCGGTTCCGTTTTAATCCGGTCGGTATATAAACCATAGGCCAAAGTTCTTTGAATGGTGCTTAATTCCTCTTTTTGACCCTTTTCGCCGTAACGTAACCAGTAGGTGTGGACAGGGTCTTTGGGATTCAAGGCTTTATTTGCCAGTAAATTCGCATCGTAAACGACAGTATTGGCATTTGAACTTCGTTGAATGTAAAAAAGGCGAATGGGGGAATCGGGTGGAGTGGGGAAACGATCTCCGGGGATTGCTTGCACGAAAACGAATGCGCACATCAACAAGAAAAGGCTACGGATTTGTTTCATATTTAAAATTAAACCACCAAGCAAGTAAAATCGTTCCTACGATTTTAAATTCCTTTCAATTTGGATTTCGAAATTAATCAAATATTTCGGACTTGCGGACTATGGCTCTTGTATGCGTCGGCTATTTTGCGTGTTATGGTTGCATTTTGGAAAATTATGCCTACCTTTGCCAAGGAAATTTAAGAAAGAAGAGGGGTTTTTAATCCCTCTTTTTGTTTTCAGTGTATTGATGGAAGATTTAAAGACGAAGATTAACGGTTGGATTACAGAGTATATCGGCGATGGCCCCATATTTTTGGTGGATTTGTCGATTAGCAAGGGTCTCAAACGTTCGTTGGTCACGATTCTCGTCGATACCATGGAAGGAATTACCATCGATGCCTGTGCGTTGATGAGCCGGAAGTTGGCCCATCACATTGAGGAAAATCTTTGGATTGAGGAGGCCTATAATTTAGAGGTTTCATCGCCGGGATTAGATTTTCCATTGACGCAGGGCTGGCAATTTGAGAAGAATTTGGGCCGTACGGTGAAGGTGTGGATGAAAGAAGGAGATCCTGTGATGGGAACTTTGCAGGGGCATACGGCGGATTCGATTCAGGTGTTGACCGAGAAAACGGTGAAGCACCGCAAGGTGGTTGCGAAAGAGCCTACTTGGTTTGCATTAAAGGATTTAGATAAAATAAGAGTACAAGTTTCATTTCAATAAAAAAACGTAAGGATAGCAATGAACAGTGTTGAATTAATTTCGTCATTTTCAGATTTTGCTCGGGAGAAGAACATTGATAAGCCGACAATGATTTCGGTGTTGGAAGAGGTTTTTCGTACGATGATTCGCAAGAAATTCGGTTCCGATGAAAACTTCAATGTCATTATCAACCCCGAAAGTGGTGACTTAGAGATGTGGCGTACGCGTGAAATCGTGGACGATAACTCAGAGGACATCTGGGATTTTGACAAAATACCTTTGGCGGAAGCTAAGTTAATCGAGCCCGATTTTGAAATTGGAGAAGAGGTAGCGGAATTGATCAAGTTGGAAGACTTCGGTCGTCGTGTCGTTCAAACGGCTCGTCAAACCTTGATTCAACGTATCAAAGATATTGAGAAGGAAGGCTTGTATGATAAGTACAAGGATTTGGTTGGGGAGTTGGTGACGTCGGAAGTATACCAAATTTTAGGTCGTGAGTTGATCTTGTTAGATAATGAGGACAACGAGTTGGTGTTACCCAAAGGCGAGATGATTCCCAAGGATCGTTTCAAGAAGGGGGAGACCATTCGTGCGGTGATTCATAAGGTAGAGATGTCGAATGGCACACCTCGTATTATTTTATCTCGTGTTTCTCCGGTATTCTTGGAGCGTTTATTCGAGCAAGAGATTCCTGAGATTTATGATGGTACGATTTCAATTCGTAAGATTGTTCGTGAACCTGGTGAGCGCGCGAAGGTGGCGGTTGAGTCATTCGATGATCGCATTGATCCGGTCGGAGCTTGCGTGGGTATGAAAGGTTCTCGTATTCATGGCATCGTTCGTGAATTGCAGAATGAGAATATTGACGTGATTAACTTCACAGATAATTTAGAGTTATTGGTGGCGCGTACCCTGAGCCCAGCGAAGTTGAATTCGATGGCCATCGACAAGGAGCGTCGTCGTATTTCGGTTTATTTGAATTCGGATCAGGTTTCTATGGCAATTGGTCGTGGAGGTCAAAACATCAAATTGGCTGGTAAATTAGTGGGATATGAAATTGATGTATTCCGTGATGTGCCAAAAGAGGAGATGGATGACGAGGATGTAGAATTGACAGAATTCTCCAATGAGATTGAGGCTTGGATTTTGGATGAGCTTCACAAGATTGGATTGGATACAGCGAAGCAAGTTTTGGCTTTATCTAAAGAGGAATTAGAGCGTAGAACGGAATTAGAGGAAGGTACGATTGAAGACGTACTTGCTATTTTACGTTCCGAGTTTGAATAAGACTCCCGCTGTTTCGAGTAAGAATTAGTAAATTGAAAGTATACGTATTTTAAAATATATGGCAGAAGAGAAGACAATGCGATTAAGTCTTGTAGCAAAACAAATAAACATAGGAACGTCTACGATCCTACAGTTTCTTTCTGCTAAAGGACATAAAGTCGATAATAACCCGAATGCAAAGCTTAATTTCGAGCAATTAAGTTTGTTGGCAGCTGAATATGGTGCAAACCATTTGTTGGCCACAGACGAGGCTCCGAAAAAGCCTGTTGAGGAGATTGTCGTGCCAGCTCCTGTGGTTGAAAAGGCACCTGAACCCGTAGCCGTTGTGGAGCCTGCTCCCGAGCCGGTCAAGGTGGAGGCACCGAAGGTAGCGGAAGTTGCCCCAGAACCTGCGGAAGAAAAGCCGATGGGATTGAAAGTTTTGGGTAAAATTGATTTGGATAAGAAGGGTAACCCCGTTCCTCCGAAACCAGCTCCCAAACCGGAACCTGTCGTGGAGAAAGCTCCCGAGCCTGTTGTGGAACCTGAACCCGTGATCGAAGCTCCGGTTGTTGCGGCGGTGGAACCCGTGGTGGAAGCTCCTGAGGACGTTCAATTAATTGAGGCGAAGGGGGAAACGTTAAAAGGTCTGACCGTTTTAGGTAAGATTGAATTACCTGTAGATAATGGTCGGGATGGCCACAAGCACAAGCGTAAGCGTATTGTTAAAGAAGAGAAGAAGCCCGTAGTAAACGAGCAACGTCCGAATAACAATCCGAACAATAAGAAAGATTTTGGTAAAAAGCCTGCTCCGGGTGCTAAGCCAGGAGGACCGCGCGAGGAATTGTCCGACAAAGACATTCAAGAGCAAATCAAGGCAACAATGGCACGTCTGCAAGGGGCGACCAACAAGCAAAGCTTTGGTGCAGATAAGCGTCGTGTCAAGCGTCGTGAACGTGCCGATGCGGAGGAAATGCGCCAATTAGCTGAGGATGAGGAGGCAAAAGTATTGAAGGTGACGGAATTCGTTTCGGCGAGTGACTTGGCTTCTTTGATGGATGTTTCGGTGAACGAGGTTATCTCAACTTGTATGAGTTTGGGTATGTTCGTTTCGATCAACCAGCGTTTGGATGCGGAGGCGATTACCATTATTGCCGATGAATTTGGATTTGAAGTAAACTTTATTTCTGCTGAGGAAGAGATTGATGCAGTAGAAGAGGAAGTTGAAGACGATCCAGCTGATTTGGTTCCCCGTGCACCGATTGTTACGATCATGGGACACGTTGACCACGGTAAGACGTCCTTATTGGATTATATCCGTAAGTCGAAGGTTACTGCTGGTGAGGCGGGTGGAATCACCCAACACATTGGTGCGTATTCGGTAGAAACGGAATCAGGTAAGAAGATTACCTTCTTGGATACACCGGGTCACGAGGCCTTTACGGCGATGCGTGCACGTGGTGCGAAAGTAACGGACATCGTTATTATTGTGATTGCAGCAGATGACTCGGTCATGCCACAAACGAAGGAGGCTATTAACCACGCGATGGTTGCGGGTGCTCCAATCGTCTTTGCATTCTCGAAAGTGGATAAAGATGGCGCAAACACGGATAAAGTCCGTGAAGAATTGGCGACCATGAATATGTTGGTGGAAGATTGGGGTGGTAAATACCAGTGCCAAGAAATTTCATCTAAATCAGGTTTAGGTATCAATGACTTGCTTGAAAAAGTATTGTTAGAAGCTGAAATGCTTGAATTGAAGGCTAATCCTAAGAAAAAAGCTATCGGTTCTGTTATCGAGGCGGAATTGGATAAGGGTCGTGGATATGTGACTACGATGATGGTACAAGATGGTACGTTACACGTAGGAG
>JBJTMZ010000064.1:0-6379 GCA_046073805.1 Aquirufa sp. | reverse complement strand
ATGATTCATGAGATTAGCCCAGGAGGCCGCTTGACTACCGGTCCATAAGGCAATAAGCGTTCTAGGAAGCATACCCAAAGTCCCTCCGATAAAAAATTGTCGCAAAGGAACTCCCAAAAAGGCCATTAAGGCATTCGTGATAGCAAAGGGGAAGATGGGGGAAAGTCGGGCTAAAAAAACCCAAGCGAACGATTGAGCCTGAACATTCGATAGGAATTCACCGGCTTTAAATTTTGTTCGAATTAATTCGATGAGCGCTTCCCCCTTCATTTTACGGGCTAAGCCATAACCCAATATGGATGCAATGGCATAGGCAATGATCAAAGGGAATAAACCTCCCCAGCCCCATACATAGCCCGTAAACATCGCAAAAAAGGTCGTCGGGCATAAGGCTAAGCCCATGATGAATACCGCACTGGCCCAAAAAATCACAGATTCCAATAGCGAAAAATGGGTGAAAAACTCGGGATTCGCTAACGCAAAATACCCGAGTAATACACTTGAAAGCAGGGGCAATGCCCCCATCCAAATGAGGTATAAGGTTTCGAGAAGAATTCGTCGGTTTGGAAGCATAAGGCCAACAAATATACGCTTCTTTTCATAATCCAAGCCCTTTTAACTACCTTTGCAGGGCATTTTGCCCAGTTAAAATACGTCCATGGAAATCGCAATCATCAAATACAACGCCGGAAATGTACAATCGGTTATGTACGCCTTGGACCGAATCGGTGTAAAATACCGCTGGACAGATGATGAAAAGACGATTCAATCGGCCGACAAAGTGATTTTTCCCGGGGTCGGCGAAGCCAGTACGGCCATGGCCTATTTGCGGGAGAAGGGATTGGACCAACTCATTCCGAGCCTCAAACAACCCGTATTAGCAACTTGCATCGGCATGCAGTTGTTGTGCAAGGAATCCGAAGAAAACAACACTACTTGCATGGGAGTTTTTGATGTTCCCGTTAAAAGATTCGTAAGTTCCGACTTGAAAATACCGCATGTGGGCTGGAATTCCATCCAAACGCAGGGCGAAAATGCCTTGATGCAGGGTCTGAAAAAGGAAGAATTTGTGTATTTCGTGCACTCGTATTATGCACCTGTGAATCCATATACGACAGCGATTTGTGATTACACGCAACCCTTCTCGGCGATGTTGCAAAAAGATAATTTCTACGCGGCGCAATTCCACGCAGAAATCTCCGGCATGGCTGGACAAAAAATTATTCAAAACTTCTTAGCGCTTTAATCCTATGTTCCAACTCATCCCGGCCATCGACATTATCGGAGGACAATGCGTTCGATTAACGCAAGGAGATTACCAAAAAAAGAAAGTATACAGGTCGGATCCCTTGGAGATCGCCAAGGCATTCGAAGGGGCGGGAATTCAGCGACTGCATTTGGTCGACCTAGACGGCGCCAAAGCGAAGGAGATCGTGAATGCGGCGGTTCTGGAACGAATAGCCAATAACACTTCCTTGCATATCGATTTTGGGGGAGGCGTGCAGTCGGATGAAATGATTGACCGTGCGTTTTCAGCCGGGGCAGCCCAAATAACGGCAGGCAGCATTGCCGTTCGTAATCCCGAAATGGTAAATGGATGGTTCAAAAAATACGGTACCGATAAGATTATATTAGGAGCTGATGCGCACAACGAGCAAATTGCGGTGTCAGGATGGCAAGAAAATTCAAATATATCGATCTTTGATTTTCTGACCGACTATCAAAATGCGGGCGCACAATATGTCATCTCCACCGATGTAGCCAAGGATGGTTTGTTGCAGGGTCCGAGTTTTGACCTCTATGAAAAAATACAAGCTAATAACCCAGGTTTACATATTATTGCGAGTGGAGGTGTGGCCAATATGCAAGATTTAGAACAATTAAGGTCTATGAATCTGTTTGGCGTCATTGTCGGAAAAGCCTTTTATGAAGGCCGCATTACCCTAGAAGATTTAGCTCAATTTGCCAAAGAATCCCTATGCTAACGAAACGAATTATACCCTGCTTGGATATCAAAGAAGGTCGGACGGTAAAGGGGACCAACTTTGTAGATTTGCGCGATGCGGGTGACCCTGTAGAGTTAGGTGCTTTATATGCCGAACAAGGGGCGGATGAATTGGTCTTTTTAGATATAACCGCAACGGTAGATAATCGGAAGACTTTAGTGAATTTGGTCCGCGAGGTTGCCAGGCATGTCAATATTCCCTTTACCGTAGGTGGGGGAATCAGTTCCATCGAAGATGTATCCGCTTTGTTGAATGCGGGCGCTGATAAGGTATCGATTAATTCCTCTGCGGTTCGCCGACCGGAACTTGTGGATGAGCTAGCGTTACAATTTGGCTCCCAATGTATCATCGTCGCGATCGATACGCGATTTGTGGATGGAAATGATTGGGTGCATACCCATGGAGGGCGAAAAATCACTGAAATTCAAACATTAAGCTGGGCGAAGGAAGTAGAATCTCGGGGTGCAGGAGAAATCCTTTTAACATCGATGGATGCAGATGGAACCAAAGCAGGCTTTGCAAATGAGTTGACAAGTCGCGTATCCATGCAATCGTCAATTCCCATTATTGCCTCGGGTGGCGCAGGTAGCATGGAAGACTTTTATTATGTATTTACCCAGGGAAAAGCCGATGCAGGTTTAGCTGCGAGCATCTTCCACTTCAAAGAAATTGAGATCATCGAATTGAAAAAATACTTAGCCAGCAAAGGAATTCCGATGCGGATATACTAATTTAACCTTATGAGTTTACAACCCGATTTTTCCAAAGGCCTCGTTCCTGCCATTATCCAAGACGCTCAAACACGTAAAGTGTTGATGCTTGGCTACATGAATGAGGAAGCCTACATGAAAACACTAGCTGAAAAGCGTGTGACCTTTTTCTCTCGTTCGAAAAATCGTCTTTGGACCAAAGGCGAGACATCTGAAAACTATTTAGACGTGGTGGATGTGGCGGTAGATTGTGACCAAGACACCATCTTGATCCAAGCAAATCCGGCGGGGCCCACCTGCCACACAGGAGCCGACACCTGTTTCAATGAATCAAATTCCGATAATGCAGCTTGGTTGGATCATTTGAAACACATCATTCGCTCCCGTAAAAATGCTTCGGCTGACACATCCTATACGGCATCTCTTTTCCAAAAAGGCACCCACAAAGTCGCTCAAAAAGTTGGGGAAGAAGCCGTTGAATTAGTCATAGAAGCCTTAATGAAAAATGATGAATTATTTAAGGGCGAGGCAGCCGATTTAATCTTCCACCTATTAGTCTTACTGGAAGATCGCGGCATTGGTTTAGAGGAAATTGTTAAGACATTACAAGCAAGACACCAAAAATAATATGATTGGATTTATCATTCGTTACGTAATCATCGCTTGTGTGGTATTGATCATTCCACGTTACTTAAAAGGAGTAACTGTGGATGGATTTAGCACCGCCTTAATCGTGGCGCTCGCCATGGGATTCTTGAATTCCTTCGTAAAACCGATTTTAAAAATTATCAGTTTCCCAATCACCTTCATGACCCTGGGGCTATTCTCTTTAGTGATTACCGTAGCCCTCGTTTACATCGTGGAAGCTTATGTCGAGGGATTCCAAGTAAGCGGGTTTATTGCCCCATTGATTTTTAGTTTCGCTGTGGGAATTACCAATTCGTTTGTGGGACTATTCACAAAATAGTACTTGATAAACTCATTAACCAAGCTTTTGCTTCAAGCTCATCCGAGAAAGACTTCATCGGAATGGGTGGTTTTTGAAAGGCAAAAAGAAGTTTCATGATGAAAGCAGACAGCCCAGGTTTCGAAACCATGGCCATTGCCGAATAAAGTTCTGGGATCTTCTCTTTGGAATATTGGCGAGTCGCCTTGTCGGGCATTGGAGAATTTTTCAGAAAAATTAACAATGGAATGGGCTTCCCTCCTGTAATCTGTTTAACCAATTTGACATTGGCTTCCATAAGTGAAACCGTTCGTAAAACGGATTTGGAGTAAGAATACAAAATACCCGAATCATCCAATCGGTAGTCGGCAATATCTCCCTTGATTAATTCCATTACCCAATCGACTCCGCGTATTTTTTAAAATTATCCAAGATCATTTGCCAACCGGCTTGTTGCATATCCTCCGGATGTACATTTTCGGGATCAAATCGTTCGACGATTTCAATCCCTGCCGGAGTCGAACTAAAATGGACCTCCACCTTGCGTTGATCATCCAAGGTAAACGCTATTGCCTCATTCGTAACTACCCGCGTATAGGTACCACAAAAATCAAAAGAGAAGGATTGATCTTTGGCCGCCATCGTGTAGACGAACCGACCACCCTCATATAATTCATTTGTAGCCTTCGGACAATGCCAGTCGTCGCCCGCATGATTCCAATGTTGGATATGCTCCGCTTGGGCCCAACAA
Source organism: Aquirufa sp. (assembly GCA_046073805.1). Classification (GTDB taxonomy): domain Bacteria; phylum Bacteroidota; class Bacteroidia; order Cytophagales; family Spirosomataceae; genus Aquirufa. Next base: position 1,966 of record JBJTMZ010000064.1, on the reverse strand, counting down.
GCCCAAACGTGATCTAGGGTACCTAATACTAGCGTTTTAACTTCAATCATCTTATGAAATATCTTTGGAAGAAATATTAAATGTCATCAACCCTGCCAAGGCAGATGGGATGGCAAAAAACCAAAAACTTTGTGTCATATCCAAGCCCCAAGCGACCAATAATCCGCCAATAATCGGACCTATGATCCCCCCTATCCGACCAGCACCTATCGCCCAACCCACGCCCGTGGTTCGAATGTAAGTCGGATACATACTCGCCGCAACAGCATACAGACCCACAAAACCACCTTGAACACCGAATCCCATCAAGAAGAAGAGCACCAAGGCAAAGGATGTATGAACGAAAAAGCCAAAAGACAACATCGTTACCGCCGTAAATAAAAGAATAATTCCAATCGTTTTTTTCAAACCAAAACGAGATGAGCAATATCCTTGAATCGGAATTCCAACGATCGCCCCTAAATTAAAGACGGTTCCCGCATAAATCGCCGCAGACAGGGACATCCCTGCATTCGTAGCTAACTTGGGAATCCAATTCAACATAAAATACAAGGTTGCAAATGCTAAAAAAAGCGCCGTCCAAAGCTGAAAAGTAGATAACCGATAAGGTTCTTGAACCAATACCTGAACTTTAGGCTTCGGTTCATTTTGATTGGCTGGAGTAAATGATTCCTGAATAAATAACCCCACCAGCGGAAGCGATGATACGGTTACGTATCCCGCTAATTCAAATAAACGCTCCCAGCCATTCGTCCTAATGACGGTGGCGGCCACGAGTCCCGACAATACCGCTCCGACCGGATATCCCGCAACAACCGTACTCACCCAAAAATTTCGAGTCGACGCAGGGGAATTCTCCGCCGTTAGAGCAGCTGTAGTTGCCATCATCGCACCGATTCCCAGGCCACTGATAAATCGAAAAATCATCAACATATTGATATCCGTTGCCATCGAAGTCAAATAAATGCAAGACGCCATCAACAACCCTGCAATTAGCATCGTTGGCTTGCGACCAATCCGGTCCGCAAAGGGTGCCAAAAATATGGCTCCAATCGTCATTCCAACCAAGCCCGAACTAAAAACGACCCCCAAATTCGCCGGAGAAATACTCCACGCCTTCGCAATCGCTGGAGCCGCATAGGAAATAATTAAGACGTCCATGCCATCCAGCATGTTCATCAAAAAGCAGATAAAAATCGCTAAGTAATTTTTAGTTGACATATCCAAAAGAAGGCTTCACGCCCGTTTTAACCCAGTTTCGTAAGGCATCAAAAGCCTCCCCCGTTTGTTGGTCCGTAAATTGACAATGCGCTTGTCCATTAGTATACTTCACGGTAAAATATTTCCCGCGCCCCTGCGCATGAACCATGTTCTCAAAATTGGTCACGGCATAATTCACTGGAATCAATTGATCATAAATCGTGTGCATTAGCACCACCGGTTTATCGATTTTCCCTGTCCGATCGTAGCGTGCAAACAATTTTTGTGGATCCTGCGTACTCGCCAAACGCTCCGCTTTTTTGTTCACCAGCAAATTATCGGGGAACCCGATATAGACCGTCTGCGTGTTATCAAAGGGATTCCCATTGAACTTGAGCGCCAAGTCGCGCAAGACGTTTTGATTAAAAAACAAGGCCGCTGGAAGATCATCCAATTTCAGATCAAATCGTTTGGCGAAGGCCACTGCCAATACCGAATCTTTGGCCAATAATGCCTGTTTTATCGCTCCCATACGCGAACCCGCTTGCGCAAAGGAAACAAATTGAATCGAACTCGAGGGATCAAAAATCTCTTTTAAGGTGGGAATGATTCCTGGAAACAAGCCATGGAATGTCGCATACATATCAAACTCCTTCCGACATTGTAAATAGGGTCTCGAGGAAAGTGGACAAAGCGGCAAACCGCCCTGATAAAACTGTCCATAATTCTCCAGAGTCGCCAAAGTGATACCTCCGCCCATGGAATG
>JBJTMZ010000063.1:0-2727 GCA_046073805.1 Aquirufa sp. | reverse complement strand
TAACCTACCACCACCGCTCTCCCGCTCTCCACATCCGCTTCCACAGCCTTGTATTTAACGTTTTCCTTGATACTTCCGTCTTGGTACTGAACAGTTACGCGTTGATTACGGTCGGCGATTTTAATCGCTTGGCGAGGTGCTACGCGCTCCGCTTGGCCTGCGGATGGGTCATGGTAACCAGGATCCTCTTGGGCTCCTGCCAAGCCTCCCAATAAGGAAGACAAAGCCTCATCCTTGCTCATTTGCAATTTAGGAGCTTTTTCTTTCGGGGCTTTGGGTGCCGTTTGGTTAGTCGATTGAGCTGCTGGGATTTCCGCTTTAATCACAAAGCTGATGGTATCCGAGTTGACACGCGCCACGAAACGTTGGAATAAATTCACCGCCTCAAATTTGTAAATCAATAGCGGATCCTTCTGCTCGAATACCGCATTTTGTACGGATTGTTTCAAGTCATCCATCTCACGTAGATGCTCCTTCCACTCTTGGTCGATCAGCGTCAACGTGATGTATTTCTCCATCTCGGAAATCACTTCCTTGCCTTGGGTAGCAATCGTCTTATCCGCATCTACCACAACTCCCGTCACCATGTGACCGTTTGAGATAGGAACCTGTATGCCTGAGAATCCTTGACGTTTCGCTTCCTCCGCGACTTGAATCACTTGCTGAGCAATGATTTCGTTTTTCGCTTTGTAATGCATTTCTGCCGCTAAGAACAATTGCTCTGTTCGCTTGTCGACTGGTAGACGATTAAATTCCTCGCTGGTGAATGGTGGTTCCATGCCCAACAATTCAATGACCTTTAATTCAAGTTCCTCGTAATTCGAATAGCTTGTAGTAATGTCTTGGCAAACATCGAATAAAATATTGATGATGTCGAGTGATAAACGCTCGCCCAATAAGGCATTTTGGCGACGCTTGTAAATCGCATTACGCTGGTAGTTCATCACGTCATCGTATTCCAATAGACGCTTTCGGATTCCAAAGTTGTTTTCCTCCACTTTCTTTTGCGCGCACTCAATCGAGTTGGTAATCATTGAATGCTGAATCACTTCACCCTCTTCCATGCCCAAACGATCCATCACCTTGGCGATACGATCCGAACCGAATAAACGCATCAAATTATCTTCCAAGGATACGAAGAATTGAGATGATCCCACATCTCCCTGACGACCCGCACGACCACGCAACTGGCGATCAACCCGACGGGATTCATGGCGCTCCGTACCGATAATCGCTAAACCACCTGCGGCTTTCGACTCAGGGCTTAATTTAATGTCGGTACCACGTCCTGCCATGTTGGTGGCAATGGTTACCTTGCCCGACTGTCCTGCTTCCGCAACGATGTCCGCTTCACGTGCGTGTTGCTTCGCGTTCAAGACATTGTGTTGAATCTTACGGATATTGAGCAGTCGGCTTAATAATTCTGAATTTTCCACGGAAGTTGTTCCGACAAGAACCGGACGGCCTGCGGCTACTAACTCCTGAATTTCTTCGGCAACGGCATTGTATTTCTCACGAACTGTGCGATATACTTTGTCCTCCTGATCTTTACGTTGGATCGGACGATTCGTTGGAATCGAAACCACATCCAATTTGTAAATCGTCCAGAATTCACCCGCCTCTGTTTCGGCAGTACCCGTCATACCACCCAATTTGTGGTACATACGGAAGTAATTCTGCAGGGTGATGGTCGCATAAGTCTGCGATGCATCTTCTACATTGACACCCTCTTTTGCTTCAATCGCTTGGTGTAAACCATCCGAGTAACGACGGCCTTCCATGACACGACCGGTTTGCTCGTCGACAATCTTCACTTTTCCCTCCACCAAGATGTATTCGGTATCTTTTTCGAAAAGGGTATAGGCCTTTAATAATTGGTTAACCGTATGGATGCGAGATGCTTTCTCGTTGTATTCCGTAATTAATTGTTCCTTTTGAGACAATCGCTCCGCATCACTTAATTCCTTGTTCTGCTCGATTTTGTTCAAATCAATGGAAAGGTGTGGCAACACGAAGAAGTCTGGATTTTCGGTGTTTCCACTCATAAATGCCAAACCTTTTTCAGTCAATTCCACTTGATTATTCTTCTCCTCAATGGTGAATAATAATGGCTCATCCGCCTGCGGCATCAATTTTTGGTTTTCAGCCAAATAGATGGATTCCGTCTCGTGCATGAGTTGCTTCATGCCGTTTTCCGACAAGAATTTGATCAATGGCTTCGATTTTGGTAAACCACGGTAGGCACGGAATAAGGCTAATCCACCTTCTTTTTTGTTGCCTGCTGCAATCTCTTTTTTGGCTTCCACCAAGAAGTTTTGAACGATTTGTTTTTGAGCTTCCACCAATTTATTCACACGCGGTTGGAAAGCCTCGAACTCCTGCTCATCTCCTTTCGGAATAGGTCCTGAAATGATTAATGGGGTACGGGCATCATCGATTAACACGGAGTCAACCTCATCGACCATCGCGAAATGATGTGGTCGCTGAACCTGATCTTCCAAGCTGCGCGCCATGTTGTCACGTAAGTAATCAAAACCAAACTCATTGTTGGTTCCGTAAGTAATATCCGCCAAATAAGCCTGACGACGCTCTTCGGTATTCGGTTCATGCTTGTCAATGCAATCCACTTTCAAGCCATGGAATTCAAACAAAGGCGCGTTCCATTCCGAGTCACGTTTCGCTAAGTAATCGTTCACGGTGACTAAGTGCACGCCACGACCGGCTAAG
>JBJTMZ010000062.1:0-3166 GCA_046073805.1 Aquirufa sp. | reverse complement strand
GACGCTTCCAGGCCAACATAAAAAGCATTATTCCCCCAACTGCGAGTTGATCGTCACCTATGAACCCCTGTTCATGTTGAGTGCCGTCAAGAATAAACGCGTTGCCATCGTTTGGTTTCAAACCATTCAGATTGAAAGTATCGATGTCGAGGTCAATAAGGTTTTATCACCTTCCGGGGATCTGGCGGAGGCCGCGCAGCATATTTTTTCCGTGCTGCATGAATTAGACCAAATGGGTATCGACATGATTATTGTCGAGCGACTACCCGCCCATGGGTTGGGATTAACCGTTAATGATCGATTAGATCGCGCAGCTGCCAAATGAAAAAATACCTAATCACCAACGCCTGCGTTGTCAACGAAGGCGAAATAAAAGCATGCGATGTGCTCATCGCTGGGGAACGCATCGAACGAATTGCCCCATCCATCTCGGATTCTACGGCTGAGGTCATTGACCTGGCGGGTAACTATTTAATCCCCGGCATGATCGACGACCAAGTCCATTTCCGCGATCCTGGTTTGACCTATAAAGCGGATTTGGAAACGGAGTCCCGAGCGGCTGTCGCCGGCGGGGTAACCTCCTTCATGGACATGCCGAATACGGTTCCGAATACCTTGACCCGGGATTTGCTGGAGGAAAAATACCATCAAGCTTCGCAGAAATCCTTGGCCAACTACTCCTTCTTCATGGGCATTACGGCAGCGAACCTAGAGGAGGCGTTGCGGGTAGACAACGAGAGTGTTTGCGGCATTACGGATGATGGGCTCTACCTGGAAAAGCAGGAAATTCTCGCCAATAATCCCGAATATCTGGAGAAACTTTTCTCTCGAGCAGAAACGCTCGTTGCTTTGCACTGCGAAGATGATTCCATTATTCGGGAGAATTTAATTGCTGCACGGAATCTGTTTGGGGACGATATTCCCATTGAGATGCATCCCAAAATTCGTACGGTCGAGGCATGTGTGGAGGCCACCAAACGGGTGCTGGAAATTCAGGCGCGATACAACAACCGACTGCATTTGTTTCATATTTCTACGGGCGAGGAGGCAAAATTATTTTCGAATGATTTACCCACCATCGAAAAACGAGTTACCGCCGAAGCCTGTGTGCACCACCTATGGTTTAGCCATGCGGATTACCGGGAGTTGGGGAGCAAAATCATGTGGAATCCCTCGGTGAAGTGGGAGGACGACCGACAAGAATTATTGCGCGCGGTGCAGGATGGGCGATTGGACATTATAGCCACCGACCATGCCCCGCATGCCTTAACAGAAAAGTTTGGGCATTATCTGCAGATCAAATCGGGTGCTCCGATGGTTCAACATGCCTTGGTGGTCTTGTTTGAACTCGTCGCTCAAGGGGAATTGAGCTTAACCTCACTCGTCGAAAGAACCAGCCACCGTGTCGCGGATTGTTACCGAATGAAGGACCGCGGTTATATTCGCGAAGGCTATTTCGCAGATCTTGTGGAAGTGGAAACGAATCATCCTTGGGTGGTGACACCTGATTCTTTGAACTATAAATGTGGCTGGTCGCCCCTGGTCGGCGCGCGTTTTCAATCCGTCATAAAACGAACCATCGTCAGCGGAAACCTTGTATACGAATCAGGGAAATTCGTTTCCGACCAAAAAGGACAAAGACTTCAATTCGCCAAAATCAGATAATACCATGAAACAAGTATTTATCACCGGTATCGGAACGGACGTGGGGAAAACCGTTATATCAGCCATCCTTACCGAACATCTCCAGGCCGACTATTGGAAACCGATCCAGTCGGGAGATTTGCATAACTCCGACAGCATGAAGGTAAAAGCGTTGATTTCAAATTCGAAATCCGTTTTTCACCCGGAGCGCTACCGCTTAAACAATCCCTTATCCCCGCATGCTTCGGCAGAGATCGATGGGATACGAATTTCCTTGGATGATTTTGAGTTGCCGCGGACGGATAACAACCTGATTGTAGAAGGTGCGGGAGGACTCTTTGTTCCGATCAATGAAAAAGATACGGTAATTGATTTAATCGAGCGACTGAACATTCCGGTGGTTTTGGTCTCCCGAAATTACCTCGGCAGTATTAATCACACGATGCTTTCCATCGAGGCCTTGAAGGCGCGCAATATTAAGATTGAGGGGATTATATTTAATGGAGTTTCGACGCCGGCAACGGAACGCTTCATTGAAGAAAACACCAACATCCCTGTGCTGTTTCGGGTGGAGGATTTATCGGAAATTACCCCGAAAATCATTCAAGAAAAGGCGAGAAACATCAGCCCATTTTAACGTGGATCTCAGGCTTTCGCTCAAAGACTTGTTGGGCCATTCCATTCTCATAGCAGGTCGAACTAACGCATTGAAATGCCAGCGGATTTTCGAGTTCCCCAAATAATCTGACACCATTCCCCAATAGTACTGGAATGGTTGTAATGGTCATGGACGAAACTTTATCTGCCTGTAAAAAAGATTGAATCACTTGTCCGCCATCGAGGTATAATTGGGTATACCCTTTGGCTTTGATTTGCTCCTCCACTTCGTACAGATTTCCTCGAACGAGAAAAGCCTTTTCGGCTAATTCTGCAGGAATTTCTTGGAGTTTTTGGCTCCACACAAAAACGGGTTTGGTATAAGGCCAGGCAACCCCAAATCCAAGCACCGTTTCAAAGCTTTTTCGACCCATCAAGAGGGCGTCTACGCGATCCATGAAGGCATAATACCCCATATCCGAATTGCCAGGCATGGGATAAGTATCCAGAAAATGTACCGCCCCTTGGGCATCTGCGATGTAGCCGTCTAAGCTGGTGGCGATGAATACGTGGTGGGTGCTTTTCATTTTATACGGGATTTTCAAAAGGTACAGAGAAAAGGAGGTAATATACCGAACCTAAAATGAGAAGACAAAAAAGTAAAATTAGCCCGGCATTCACATATTTTTTTACCATGTATTTATGCATCATAAAACCCAATACACCACCAAGCCCATTTAAGATAATGTCGTCCACATCGAATATTCCTATGCTTAAACTTATCTGGATGATTTCAATCAGTCCGCAAAATACGAAGGAAAGGAACCAAATTTGGCCTGAACGGATTTTTGGGAAGCATATTGGAAGCAAAAAACCGATGGGAGAAAGTAATAATAAATTACCCATTAAATTAAGCCTGGAAATC
>JBJTMZ010000061.1:0-2697 GCA_046073805.1 Aquirufa sp. | reverse complement strand
CGCAATTGAGGCGGAAGCTGATGCGATTTGCGATGGAGAAGACGTGTATATCATTGGAATGATGGAGCACATTGAGCCGGCGGGTATTCACTCGGGTGATTCGCACTCGGTATTGCCTCCATTTGATTTGTCGGACAATGTCTTGAAGCAAATCGAAGATCATACACGCAAAATTGCGGTGGCTTTGAAGACGAAAGGTCTCTTAAATATCCAGTTTGCGGTGAAGGATGAGGTGGTTTATATTATCGAAGCAAATCCGCGTGCATCGCGTACGGTGCCGTTTATTTGTAAGGCATACCAAGAGCCGTATGTAAATTACGCGACCAAGGTAATGTTGGGAGATAAGAAGGTGAAAGACTTTAATTTCCAACCGGTAAAGAAGGGCTTTGCCATCAAGATACCGGTATTCTCGTTCTCTAAGTTCCCGAACGTAAATATGGAATTGGGACCTGAGATGAAATCAACGGGTGAGGCGATTTATTTCATTGATGATTTGAAGGATGACTTCTTCCGTAAGGTTTATGGAGAAAGAAATTTATATCTAAGCAGGTAAGATGTTAAAACTTATTGCCATCATATTGGTTATGATTTATGTTGTGATGCCCTTGCTTCGCTTTTTGCTGAAGGCATTTGTAATCACGCAGGCACATAAGATGATGTCGGAGCAAGAAATTCGCGCGAAACAAGCGGCATCGAAGGCAAAAAAAGAAGGGACGATTGATGTCGACTATGTGCCACCCAAAAAGAAGTCTAAATCAGATGAAGTGGGCGGAGATTACGTCCCTTATGAAGAAGTCAAAGAATAGGCGCGTAAGCGCCTTTCTTATTTTAGGAGATTTTCAATCACCTTCGGGAAATCACGGTGCTCAAGCACCTGCCCTTTTTTGGCTACATCTTCTGGAGTGTCGCTCGGTAAAACAGGGAACGAGCTCTGGAAGATGATGGCTCCTTCATCGTAATGTTCGTTGACATAATGAATCGTAATGCCGGATTCTTTCTCACCCGAGGCGACAACCGCTTCATGAACAAAATGGCCATACATCCCTTTTCCTCCAAATTTTGGGAGCAGCGCAGGATGTAAATTGATAATCCGCTGTGGATAGGCCTGCACAAATTCAGATGGGATCAGCCACAAGAAACCAGCCAACACGATCCAGTCGGTCTGTAACGACTGAATTTTACGAAGTAAAGCCCCATTTTTATATTCTTCTCGCGAAAAAAGGCTACATGGGATGCCTAATCGTTTGGCGCGTTCGATGACGCCTGCTTCCGGATTGTTGCAGAAAATATGGGAGATCTTAACTGCTGTGGAGCCCTTAAAATGTTCGACGATTTTTTCGGCGTTTGAGCCAGAACCAGAGGCGAAAATGACGATGTTCTTCACAGGAGCTAATTTTATTTTTGCAAATTTAGGGCTAATTCAGGAACCTTTCCGTATTTGTCGTAGTTTTGTTTGCGTTTGAATACACAAAGATGAAGATAGGAATCATTTGTTACCCCACCTACGGCGGCAGTGGCGTTGTCGCAACCGAGTTAGGCAAGGCCTTAGCTTCGGTGGGTCATGAGGTGCATTTTATTACCTATACGCAGCCTCCTCGCCTCGATTTCTTTAGTGAAAACATTTTTTACCACGAGGTATCTGTGGCGTCCTATCCCTTGTTTGAATATTTGCCTTATGAATCTGCATTAGCCAGTAAAATGGTGGATGTCACGGTGAATGAGCAATTGGATTTGATCCACGTACATTATGCCATTCCACACGCATCGGCGGCATATTTGGCCAAACAAATTTTGAAATACAAGGGCATTCACGTCCCGGTGATTACCACTTTGCACGGTACGGATATAACGTTGGTGGGTCGTGACCCATCCTTTGAGCCCGTCGTTACCTTTTCGATTAATGAATCGGATGGGGTGACAGCGGTGTCAGAAAGCCTACGCGAGGACACCTATTCCTCATTTGAGATTCTGAGCAACATTGAGGTAATTCCCAATTTCATCGATTTAGATCGTTTTCAAAAACAGCCCAAAGAGCATTTTAAAATGGCAATCTGCCCGAATGGGGAAAAGTTGCTCATGCATACTTCCAATTTCCGAAAGGTGAAGCGCATCGAAGATATTATTCAGGTTTTTGCCAAAGTTCAAAAGCAAATTCCGTCTAAGCTGTTGTTAGTGGGCGATGGCCCGGAACGCTCGGGTATCGAGGCTTTGTGTCGCGACTTGGGGGTGGCTTCGGATGTTCGATTCTTGGGTAAATTGGATACGATTGAAGAGGCCTTGTCATTAGCCGACTTGTTCTTTTTAACCTCGGAGAAGGAGAGTTTTGGATTGGCGGCTTTGGAGGCAATGGCCTGCGAAGTACCTGTCATTTCTTCCAATGCGGGAGGAATTCCGGAGGTAAATATTCACGGTGAGACCGGATTCGTCAGCGAGATTGGTGATATCGATGACATGGTTGCCAATACCATCAAGGTTTTACAAGATGAAGCCTTGCATACACAGATGAAGGCAAATGCCTTAGCGCGCGCGAAAGAATTCTCCTTGGAGAAAATTCTTCCAATGTATGAGCGTTATTACGAGAAAATCGTAGGTCAAAGTTGGCGCTTCCCCTCTCAAAAATTTAGCGATTCGGAATAATCTCGACGGCGCTCGTGTCCTTTGTTTCCATCAGTAATTCTTTCGCGGATTTCTTGAAAA
>JBJTMZ010000060.1:0-7012 GCA_046073805.1 Aquirufa sp. | reverse complement strand
GGTTATTCGGATATAAGTGATTACAGAGTGCCTTCAAGCAGCAATTTTTCTTTCCCTCAAGTAGAAATTTCCCACAATGGCGGAACAATTTTCTTGGGTAATGAACGCGAGGCAACTGTATTTAACATGAAGCAAAAGACGTTTGAAATCACAGATAATTTTACTTGGTTCAAAGGGGATCATACATTCTTACTAGGTACACACAACGAGCTTTACAACATCAATTATGGTTTTGTGAATGCTTGGAATGGTCGTGTCTCTTACAAAAGTGTTGCCGACTTCCTTGCATCGAATGTTAATCGCGTTCGTGGCGCATATAGCTTCACAAACAACGATCGTGATTACATCTACAATAACCCTTATGCATCCTTTAACGTAGGTCTATACAGCGTATATGCACAAGATGAAATTCAGGTAACCGAGAAATTCAAATTATCTCCAGGTATCCGCTTTGATTTGGCGAACACAGATTCTCCAAACTTAAGCCCAAAATTAGCATCTACACCAACTGATCCCAATGCAGGAACAACCTACACAGCGGCAACTCCATTGAACCAAGTAAGTAATACGATTTTTGGACAGGTGTTGGTTTCTCCACGTTTAGGTTTTAACTATGATGTAAATGGAGATCGTTCGACTATTATTCGTGGTGGTACGGGTGTGTTTACAGGTCGTATCCCATTCGCTTGGTTAGGCTATGCCTTCTACAATGACGGTGTTGGTTTCGGCGCATTTGACGTAAATAACGTAGCTGGAAAAAATGTCGGGGATGTTTTGAAAGACGGAGCAAAAACCTTTGCATTCAACAATGGTCAAAAGAGCTTAACGCAAGTCGATGCGATGGCAAATAACTTCAAAATGCCACAAGTATGGAGAAGTAGTTTGGCAGTTGATAAGACGATCAACGGTTACAAGATTACCTTGGAAGGAATTTACACGAAGACCTTGTCCGATTTGAAATTCCAAATGGTGAACTTAAAGGATTCGGTCAAGTACTATACCTATGACACCAAGCGTCAAATGCCGATTTACTTATCGGGCGGCGCAAGTGGCCAAAAGCTGAACACAGGATTTTCAAATGCCTATGAGTTATCAAATACCGATCAAGGTCACCGTTTCAGCTTAACGGCCCAAGTGACAAAAGCGTATGACTTTGGATTTAACTTCATGGCTGCTTATACCTATGGTCAAAGTTTCGACTTAACAAATGGTATCCGTAACTCGATGGAATCTAACTGGCAGTTGAATCAATCCTTGAATCCCAATAACCCAACTTTAGCCTATTCAAACTTTGATATCCGTCACCGTATTATCGGTCAATTCGGTTATACCTATAACTGGAAGAAAGCGGGATCAACAACGATTTCGGGCGTATTTAGTGCACAATCAGGTGCTCCATTTACGTGGGGATTTGTGAACAGTACAATTGCCAATACTCCTCAAGCGGCTGGTTTAGCCTACGTATTTAAAGATGCGGCGGAAGCAGAACGTTACTTCGTTGCCGATGCTAAATTAGGATCTGCAGCTGCTCAAGCGCAAGCATTTATGGATTTTGTGAATGCAGATGAGTATTTAAGTACTCGTAAAGGTGATTTCACGGAGCGTAATGGTGGTCGCACACCTTGGAACGCAACAGTGGATTTGAAAATTTCACATGCGATTAAGGTTTCGAATGGTCATGAATTACAGTTCTCATTGGATATCATCAACGCGACTAACTTGATCAACAAGGACTGGGGAAGAATTTATTTCTCACCAAATACCTTCAACTCGACAGCTAGTTTAGGTCTATCGCGTGTGAACTCGGGAACGGCAGCAGATCCAACCTATAAGTTTGCTGTACCTACGACACCTTATACCATCGACCAATTAGGTTCAAGATGGCAGATGCAAGCAGGTGCTCGTTACACGTTCTAAACGCTCTGATTCATACATAGAAAAAAGCCGAGGGAAATTCCCTCGGCTTTTTGTTTGTACTACCTTCATTAAATTAAACGTAATTTCTACCAAGTCGTGGATAATCCACCTTCATTCTTCGGACTGTAATTCGAAACATATATTGGCTTACGAATTAAGTCACTCAATTGATAAGCAAAATTGGCTTGATGAACCCATTGCTGGTAAGCGCTTTGCACCGATTGATGCGTGGGTAAATAAGCATGGAATATGTCTAAATCAAATGTTCGTGCCTGAACGCCTGCACCCGACAACTCTCCGTCGTGTGCATTGATCATTTGCTCGATGTGATTCGGCACAGGTACCATCATGACCGGCTTGCCTAAATACATGGCTTCCGCGACCGACTCAAATCCAGCTGTCGAAATTAAACCAGCACATTGGGTCATCTTGTCCAAATACTTTTGTGCATCAATCGGATGAAAAGTCAACGAAGACGAATAGGAATATTCTTTTTTGTGAATGGGGTGATCCCAAAAGCAATCCAATTGCACCTCGGGGTGTTTGTCCGACCAAGCCATAATCTCATCCGCTAATCGGTAATGCGTTAAATAGGCCAGCCAATTTTCACCCGCTTGCGGCTCAATTGCTTTGACCTCTTGACGTAACAAGGGAGGAACCGTGATGATATTCCGTTTGGTGTCATTCGAAATGGGACGAAACGACAAACCCAATAATTTTTTTGAACCAATGGCCGTAATCTTTGTATTGATGTTGAGCAAAAAGCGATCCAACGCTTTCTCTGCAATCGATTCAAAATGCGCGCTTAATAGGAGGTATTGATGGCCTATCGACATGCATGGAATTTTCGAGCCTGATTTCAGATTATACAATCCCGTAATCGACTCATAGAAATTCACAATTCCATCCGGTTGCAACTCATCAATGAATTCCCCCAATTGGGTCGCACTTTTCCAGTAGGTTCCGAATTTCGTGAAGGCCTGCATGGCCGTTTTACCTAGTTGGACCGACTTCCCTTTCCCGTAATTAATCGAGGGACTCTCATACTGAATGATCGGTGTATCGCCGATAAAATCCGCAAAAAATGCCGGTATTTTGCGGCCCTCAAAAGAACCCACCGCATAACCGATGACCTCATGCCCAGCTTCTCGAGCGATTTGGGTTAATGAAATGGCTTGGGTTAAATGCCCGCGACCTTCGCCTTGGACGGTAAAGATGAATCTGCCCATATAATGTCAGTAAGTTCTTTTTGTAAATCAAATGTCGTGTAATCAATCAGTTGCCATTCGCCAGCATGTGTTTCCACGAGTGCAGTCAGCGATTCGACCCAATCGCCGGAGTTCATGTAGGTAATACTACCGATCTGTTTAATCTCAGCTTTGTGAATGTGTCCACAGATAATCCCATCGGCACCTTTGGCCTTGGCTAATTCAGCTAATTTTTCCTCGAAATCAGAAATGAAATTAACGGCAGCTTTTACCTTTTGCTTAATCACTTGAGATAATGAGTAGTATGGCTTTCCTTGCCATGAGCGGTATTGATTATACCATTTGTTCAACCACAAAAGAAAGGTGTATCCGATGTCGCCTAAATAGGCAAGCCATTTCATTTGGCTGGTGATGCTATCAAAAATATCCCCATGTGTGATGAAGTATTTTTTGCCATGCGAGGCTAGCATATAATCCTGACGAATTGAGAATTGTTTCCCAATTTTTAATGGTAAGATTTGATCCAAGAAATCATCGTGATTTCCGCGTAGATAAATGACTTCCGTATCAAAACGATCCATCATTTTCAACACAGCGCGGAAGAATCCGGTGTGCTTCTTTTTCCAAGAACCTCCTTTTTTGAGTTGCCATCCATCAATGATATCCCCATTGAGAATCAGCTGGTGGCAGGAATGTGTTTTAAGGAATTGGTTTACTTCTTTGGCTTTTGCTCCCTTAGACCCTAGGTGTAAGTCGGAGATGACGATCGTCTTGTAGGTTGGCCGCATGGCATGTATTTTCGTTTAACAAAAATACCTGTCTTCGCGAAGGCCCGTGTTAAGCCAACTTTAAGAAATAGTAACTATTTGATAATTTGCAACATCCCTTTCCACAGTAAATGCATATCTACGGGAAATAAATGGGCAAAATAGGGGGCATCTCCTCCGGTTAAAAGTACATTAATATCCGGTTGTGATTTTTTAATATCTGCTACAAAACCTAAGATTTCATATTCGATTCCAGCCATGACACCTGCTAATAAATTACTCCTTGTATCTGTTCCCCAACGTGGATATTTCCCCTCTATGTCTATTTTTGGGAGTTTGACTGTGCCATCAGACATGGATTTAGCGCGTAAGTTGATACCCGGACTAATGACACCTGCGTAAAATTCATGGGCATTATTTGTCACATTGTAGGTAATGCATGTCCCTAAACAAATCACTAATGAGTTCGCACCGGCCCCCAATGCTAAATACTTTCGATCCTCGCCTAAACTTTCTATAGAATAGTTTTTAGATTTCAGTTGTGGAGTTAACTGTACCTGCCTTGTTTGGATTAATAATTCACTCTCCTTGGGCAAATGAACCACTGAACTAACAAGGATTTTTGTAATCTCATCCCAAAAAGGAATCGAATAAAAGGATGCTGGACTTAGATCAAATAAGACATCTTCCAAAAGAATATTTTCATCCTTATAAATGGCATATTTTGAACGAGTATTGCCTAAATCCAAGAGTAAAATCATAATAATTTGGTAATTTTGGGGTATATATTAATCCGCCTTTTATGTATCAAATTCAAATTCTGAAGTCAAAAGTGCATCGTGCTACTGTTACCGAAGCAAATATAGATTATGTTGGTAGTTTAACCATGGATGCCGACCTCATGGATGCGGCGAATATGCTTGAGCACGAAAAAATCCAAGTCGTGAACGTCAACAATGGCGAAAGAATCGAAACCTATTTAATCAAAGGCGAACGAGGTTCTGGGGTGATTTGCCTGAATGGCCCTGCTGCACGCAAAGCCGTCGTCGGCGATATCGTCATCATTATATCCTATGCCTTAATGGATTTTGAACAGGCCAAAACATTCAAGCCTACAGTAGTTTTCCCAGACGCTAAAAATCACTTGAATTAGTACGATTCTTTGTCATTTGGAAAGGACTTTGCTTTCACATCACTGACATAGGATTTTACGGCTTGAGGAATTAATTCACTCAGATTTAAGTATTGACGAATGAATCGAGGTTTAAACTCCGAATTCATTCCAAGCATGTCATGCATGACCAATACTTGGCCGTCGCAATCTGCTCCTGCACCAATTCCAATTGTTGGTATGTCAAGAAGTGCAGTCACTTTTCCAGCTAATGCTGCGGGAATTTTTTCTAAGACTAAACCAAAACATCCATTGGCTTGTAGGAGTTGCGCCTCTTCTATCAACTTTTCTGCCTCCGCATCTTCTTTGGCACGAACCGCATAGGAACCAAATTGGTAGATACTTTGAGGTGTTAATCCGAGATGCCCCATCACGGGTATGCCGGCACCTACAATTTTTTTGATACTTTCAATCACCTCGCTGCCTCCTTCCAATTTAATGGCATGAGCACCCGTTTCCTTCATAATTCGGATGGCTGATGATAAAGCAATCTCCGGATTTGATTGATAGGAACCAAAAGGAAGGTCGACAATTACCAATGCCCTTTTTGTCCCACGTACGACACATTGTGCATGATAAATCATTTGATCTAAGGTGATCGGCAAGGTCGTTTCATGGCCCGCCATGACATTGCTTGCACTGTCTCCCACCAAGATACAATCTACGCCCGCCGCATCTAGCAGGGTCGCCATTGTAAAATCATAGCAGGTTAGCATAGAAATCTTTTCCTGCTGTTGCTTCATGATTTGAAGGCTTTGAGTGGTGATTTTCTTAAATTCTTTTAAATAGCTCATGCAAAAATTTGGTTATCTATGAGACGAACTCCGCCGATAAAAGCTGCAACGAGAATTACACAGGGCTTGGCTTTCCAGGGTTTCAATTCTAAGGTATTCGGGTCACAACATGCAATGTAATCAATGGAATCAAATCCGGCATCGAGTAGACGCTGTTGGTATTCTTCTTGGGTAGAACTTTCAAAACCCTTGAAAATGGCACAGGCTTTTTCTCTTTGCTCATTGTTTAAACGCATGTTCCGACTACTCATGGCCAGCCCACTGTTTTCCCGAACGGTTGGGCAGGCAATGAGTTTGCAATTATGTGAGGTCAGCGCTAATAAACGGTCAACCACGGCGACTTGTTGGTAATCTTTTTGCCCCATGAATAAGTAGCCGGGCTGAACTGCTTGCAGTAAGCGGTCGACCACTACACATACGCCTTGAAAATGACCAGGTCTAAATTCGCCTTCCAATACTCGTTCTAAATTCCCAAGATCGTAAGATGGCAAATTGTCCATACCGTCGGGATAAATATCCCGAACCTCGGGAAAGTAAACGACATCGCAACCGACTTCCGTTAATTTTTGAAGGTCTTCCTCGAGCGTTTTGGGATATTTTTCAAAATCGGAGAGATCATTAAATTGAGTTGGATTAACAAAAATACTGCAAACGACTAGTTCGCATTGACCTTTTGCCGTTTGAATCAAGGATAGATGACCCTCATGCAAGGCCCCCATGGTAGGCACGAATCCGATACTTTTGGAGGTGCTTTGGAGGTATTCTTGTAATTCCTTTTGGGTCTGATATTGCTTCATGCGTGGTAAATAGTTCGCAATATTACCTATTTTTGAACTTATGTTTCAAGGGAAAAAAATAATTCTGGGAATTTCGGCAAGTATTGCCGCATATAAGTGCATTTACCTAGTTCGTTTGCTGACCAGTCAAGGGGCTGAGGTGCGCGTTGTAATGACCCAAGCGACAAAAGACTTTGTGTCCCCATTGGTACTTTCTACTTTTTCGAAACATCCCGTTTGGATTGATTTTCACGAAAATAATGTGTGGAATAATCATGTGGAATTGGGGCTTTGGGGAGATGTTTTTGTGATCGCGCCAAGTACTTGTAACACGCTTGGAAAATTAGCGAATGGACTTTGTGATAATATGCTGATCGCC